>CAYJJL010000033.1:0-13324 GCA_964370455.1 uncultured Faecalibacterium sp. | reverse complement strand
TACACAAGCAAATACATTTATTTAAAGCTTTCGCCCTCTGCTGTTAAAATTGATGTGCGTAAAATTTGTGCATAGCAAGCTGGCAAACCAGAAATTTCTTCTAAAAACTCAGCCAATAGCATAGGGTTTAAATTTAAAGTACCACCAGCAGGTAGGCGCAAGTCAAAATCAACCTGTTCACCATTTAATTTTGCGTCTATTTGTGGCAAATGCTCTTTTAAATCAATATCTTTAAAGCCTTTTTTTGTTTTTTTACGTACAATAGCGTTTTCTAGCGTGTTGTATTGTTCAATAACACGCATTGCAACCGCTGGGTAACTAACTGAATATTCAGCAAAAGCTATTTTTTCAGCTTTCATGTCGGCTGGTTCAATTTTAAAAACCTCTATGCCACTAGGCATTATGCCGTTAAGCACTGTTTGCCAATTTGTAAAATCAGCGTTATCATCCTCAGTTTTAACGTCAACACTTTCGCAAAGGCTTTCTTGCCCTAGTGCAAGTGGGCACGAAAAAGTCATGTAAATGTGTGGGTTAAAACCCTGTGTGTGCCTAATTGGCAACTGGCTACGTGTTAAAACACGTTGCATAACACGTTGCATATCTAAAAGCGAAATATAGGACGCTTCATTTTGTTTTTTAAACCAAATTCTTACTGTAGTCAAAACAAGGCCCTCCAAATAAATTATTAGCACCACATGCATGACATTGCAAGTTGCAAGGTTGTGTGGTTTGTGCGTTTAATGCTTTTGTGTACTCACGGCATAAAAACTCTTTTGTTAAGCCGTAATCCATGTGTGACCAAGGTGTAACTTCGTCAAAAGTAATTTCGCGGTTAGCGTAAAAATGTGGGTCTATGCCACATTCTTCAAAAGTTTTCATCCATGTATTGTATTTAAAATGTTCGCCCCAACCGTCAAAATAACAGCCGTTTTTATAAGCGGCAACTATAACAGGCGCAAGTTTTCTATCACCTTTTGCAAAAACTGCCTCTAACTGGCTAGTTTTACTATCGTGGTAACTAACTTTAATTTTTTTGCTTTTGATATTATCCACTAAATGTTTTTGCTTTTTAAATAAAGTTTCTTCGCTATCTTGTGGCCAAAATTGGAAAGGTGTGTGTGGCTTTGGCACAAAACATGCGCAACTAACTGAAATTTGAACACCCTTGCCTTTTGGTCTGTCGGCTTGGTTATAGTATAAATCCAGTATTTTTTGTGCTGTATCAGCAATGCCAGCTATATCGTCCATAGTTTCAGTTGGCAAACCCATCATAAAATATAGTTTAACGGAAGTATAACCCTCGGCAAATGCAATAGTACATGTGCGCTCAATTTCCTCCCAAGTTATGTTTTTATTTATAACATCGCGCAAACGCTGTGTGCCAGCCTCAGCCGCAAAAGTTAAACCGCTTTTGCGCACACGGTTTGTTTTTTCAACTAAAGTTTTTGAAAAGTTATCCATGCGCAAGCTAGGCAATGAAAGGCTAATGTGTTTTTCAGGTGCCCATTCGTTAAAATTATCTAAAATTTGCTCAAGCTCGCCATGGTCAGAGGTAGAAAGGCTTGAAAGGCTTATTTCCTCATAACCAGTGTTAGCACATAGGTTTTGTGCTGCACGGTCTAGCAAAGCTGCATCACGCTGACGCATTGGTCTGTATAAAAAACCTGCTTGGCAAAAACGACATCCACGCACGCAACCACGCAAAACTTCTATACAAGCCCTATCTTGTACTGCGCCAACCATAGGCACAACAAAGTTGGTAGGTGGCTCAAAGCTATTCATATCTTTAATAATAGCTTTTGTAACAACTGCTGGTACACCCTCTTTATTTGGTGTTATGCTTTTAACAGTGCCGTCTGTGTTGTATTCTATATCATAAAAAGCTGGTATGTATACGCCCTGAATTTGAGCCATACGCAAAAGCATTTCTTCTTTGCTTATACCCTCTTTTTTTGCTTTTTCTATTTCTGCACATATCTGTGGTAATTGTTGCTCGCCCTCACCTAGTTGAATAACATCAAAAAAATCAGCAATAGGCTCACTATTACATGCACAAGGGCCACCAGCTACAATAAGTGGGAACATATCTGTTCTGTCCTTAGCGTAAAAAGGTATGCCAGAAAGCTCAAGCATAGCAAGTATATTTGTATATGAAAGCTCATATTGCAAAGTAAATCCAACAGCATCAAAATCTGCTAGGCTATCTTTACTTTCAAGCGTGTAAAGAGGCAACTTTAAGCGCTCCATTTCCTCTTTCATATCTATCCAAGGCATAAACGCACGTTCACACCACCAGTTTTCTTTTTGGTTTAGCAGTTCGTATAAAATTTTCTCACCAAGGAAGGACATTCCCACCTCATAAGTATCAGGAAAACAAAAGGCAAAACGCACGTCCACTTTTGCTTTATCCTTATATATACTACCAGGCTCGCCACCTGTATAGCGCCCAGGCTTTTGCACTTGCGATAAAGCCTCTTTTAATTTTGGGTTAAACATTGTACTCTCCTTAATGTTTTAAAACATCTTTTGATTGTTACTTTTTAACATTTATAACGCAATACAAAATAAATGTCATAGCACTTTATTTTACACTATTTTTTTAGAAAAAGCAATTTTTGAGCTAAAATTTTTAATATAACTTCACCGTCAAAAGGTGCGATAGGCAATAAATTGAAACAACACAGCAAAATATTAGCCATCCCAAATGCTGCAACATGTAAAGTGAATTTATTTAACACCGAAATATAACACATAATAGCGATAATTAAATTTGCTAAAGGCCCAGCAACTGCCAAACAAAGCATTTTAAAGGGAGCAAAACTTAAACCTTTTATTCTCATGCAAAAGCCAGTTGCTGTCACCCTGATTTTAGGAACTTTTTTGCAAATAATTATATATAACAAAACATGTCCCATTTCGTGGAGCACACTTGCTAAAAAACTCAAACGCATAAAACCGCTGTAATCATATAAAAGCACAATATAAATAACTACGCATAAAAAAACAGGGTCTTGAAACTCAAAATTTTTATACTTAAAGGTATTTTTATGCATGATTGTATTTATTACATTTTTTAATTTTTGCATATCAATTAACGAGGCTAGCAGGGTTAAGGTTAATGTTTTCGCTTATTGATTCAAAATGTAAATGTGCCCCTGTTGAGCGCCCTGTGCTACCCACTGTACCAATTTGTGTGCCAACTGCCACAATTTCCCCCTCGCGAACAAATGCATATTGCAAATGTGCATATAAAGTTACGCTACCATCCTCATGGCGTAACTGCAAATAGTTGCCGTAACTTGTACTATAAACGTTTTTTTCTACTACTCCATCCATAACAGCATATACAGCCTCACCCAGTGGCGCGGCTAAATCTACACCATTATGAAAAGACCATTCATCTGTAAATGGGTCAGTCCGCCAGCCATAATCAGATGAAATATAGTAATTTTTAACTGGTGAAACCGTGATTAATTTTGTTTCAAACATATCAAAACTATTACCATATGGCGCTACGTCAAAATCTGGCAAATTAATATCCTTGCTTTTTGCACTTGCATCTATAAAAAACATAGCAATAGCTTGTTGCGAAAACCTCGCAAGTGGAGATTTTTCATCATTTTTTTCAATTGTAGATATAATAAAATTTTCGTAAGTTGCGAGTTGAGCTGGAAAAAACATGCTTATTATTGTTAAAAAAACAAGTAGTGCACTGCATAAAATGCATTGTGCACGGAAAATAGAATTGTTCAAAATTCTGCTTTTTTTTGTTATTGATTTTTTTGCGTTCATTTTTAATTTTACCCCCTATTTGTTTGGTTGCTCTACGTTTTTATAATATATGCACAAACAAACAAAAAAAGCACCCCGAAGGGTGCTTAAGTGAACAAAGGTTTTATTTGTATTTTTTAATGAATATAATAGTTACCTATTTTTTTTAGGTAATATCTTTAAAACAATAGTATTAATAAATTTCATTTCGTTTATCATGAGTAAAATTGTATATAAAACCAGTGGTAATATAAATGCATAAAATAGTGTTTCAGTGCCGATATTAGTAATGTTTATAAAGCTAAATGTGTTTATTTGTATGCTTTCAAATTCCATAGTATTTGATGGTATAACTCCTAAATCAAAACGTATTTTTATTGTGTTTGCGGGCATTTCAAAAACATACATATCCCCTACTTGCTTTGCATAAACCATTTTCTCTATTGAATAACCAGCGTTTTCATTATTTTGGTAAAATAGTACCCATTCGCCTGGGTCAGCACTTGTTTCAACTTTAAATGAAAGGTTTTTTACATTGCCTTTGTTTTCATAAATTAATTGTGCATCATCCGTTATGGTCACGAGTGTATTTTCATCTATAAGCTCTATGCCTATTGCTTCAAAATCTGCAATGTTTAGGTTTTGCTGTTTTAGTGAGCCAATACCAAATAGCACTAAATGGTATATAGAAATTACAGTAATACAAAACACCAAAATCAAAGTGGTATATATATAGCAAGCTATAAGTGTTTGCGCTGGTTTATCTTTACATTCTTTACTAATTTGTATTGGGTTTTTCAAAGTTATCTTCATTGTGTCACACTTTCAAAAGGTATGGTGGCATCTTTATTTACTTTATAAAGGGTAAACTTTTCAGGTTCGGTATCAAAATATTCACCATAAGAACTAACGAATTCTTCTTGTGGGTGCAGTATTAAAATATAGTCAAATGTTTCAAATACTATCTGTAAAAATTCTTCATCAGTTGCTATTATATAGTGAGGCAATGTTTCAGATGTTAAATACTCCTTATTTGAGAAGTTTTTTGAAAAATTAAAAGTAGTGCCTTTAATGTCAGCGTTTACTGGTGCTGGTATTGCGTTGTGCAACCCAAGCATATAATGATAATCATCAAACCTTGGAGCAACCATAAAAATATTATCAGCTTGCGCAAAAACATCTTGATATTTTTCAAGCTCTAGCTTGTATTCAGTAGCTATGCTATGATGGTTATCTGGTGCAGAGATAACAGTGTAATCTGTACCTCTTGCGTATACAACACAAAAAATTAAAAGAGTAAGTGCATATATAGGTATGTGTTTTTTGTACTTTGCCATAGCTACTACAAAAACCGCGTAAACAAAGTATATCCAAAACCAATAATAAGTTAAGGAGTAACGTGGGTATTCAACCATGCCATCGTTAAAATTTGCTATAAATATACTTAACACACTACAGTATAAAAAATACCCTGTAGGCAAACCTATATTTGCCAAAATTAATGCTAACCTGTATTTTTTATCAATTATCAAAGAACAAATCATACCAGTTGCAAATAGTAAAACCACTAAATATCTATCTGGTATTTGCACAGCAGTTGATGAGTTACTAAACTGCATCCACATATCATTATAAACTGCATTTTGCGCCGAGTTGCGATATTCTTCAAAAAACACTTGATGTATCAATGTACCAGTTTGTTCAGGTGGTATTATAACATTATTTTCAGTTGGTATTGTATATAATGTTTCATCGGTTTGTAAATCACTAGGAACTGTAAAATCTGGTGTTGTATATTCTAGAAAGTAGACTGGATTATATGTTGTGATTACATGAAAATGCCAAAACAAAAAAGGCACAGCAGAAATTATAGCAGCTAAAATTACCAGTGTAATTTTCTTAAACATGGAAGTTTTATCTTTTTGTTTAATAAAAAACATAAAACAAATTATTATACACAAACTAAGCGCAGCAAAGATAACACCCACATCTTTTGTTGTAGATAAAACAAATATCGCCACAAAAAAATACGGTATCTTCGGCGAACTTAAATACATAACCACTGCGGCAATCATGTATGTTACTAGTAAAAAATCTGGCATAGATGTTCCGTAAGCAAAGGAAATAGAGTAATAATCAGCATCTATACTATGATTATTTTGCAAAAATGGTAACAATATAGAAAATACAAATATAATAGGTGTTAAAAATTTAGCTGTAAATTTGCTTTGTAAATATTCCGTTAGAGCGCCAAAACTTGCTATCATCATAACTGTGTAAGCAAAATAATGACCATAATCGTTAAAAGTATTGCCAAAAAAGTGCATAACATAAACAAGCGCTGTGCTACCTGCCGTTATGGCTTCATTCCAAATATATATATACTCATATATCATCGGAAACATATCGCTTTGTGTTGCAATTTTAGCCGCAGAACCCCAAAACGAATATTCGTCCCAATATGAAAAAAGCGGTTTTTGTATAAAATAAATTACCCAAAAAACTAAAATTGCAGATATTGATAATACACTAGGCAGTGTAAAATATGTTTTAAAATAAGCTTTTGAAAGCTCTTTTTTATCAACAAATAAAACTACACAAAAACTAAGTATACCTAAAGCATAAAAAACAAATGTGCTTAAAAAAAGCAAATTTAACACGCCACCAATGAAAGTAATGCAAACACCACTAAACATTGTAAACAAAAAAGCTGTTGTTGGCACTAGTTTAAGTTTTTTGTGCACAGCAAAACTTATGCAAGTTAGCACAAGTAAAGCAAAAAGATATTGCATGAAAACCTCTTTCTTAATAATGAATAATTAAATTTATAAGATACCGAAAACCTCACCATAATGCTTAATTACTCTAACAATAAGATGTAAAATATGTTTAGATAATAGGCTTACTTACACTATATAAAACGAGTTCGGATAACACTTGTTCGCTTAACCCCACAAGATAAATTTAAGCCTGTCCATAAACGACATTTTACTTTTATCTGGTAGGTTACTATCACTTGCTTTAGCGTGGTTTGGTGTTTTTATAGGCTGTGTAGCTTGTGTAATGTTTTGCACCTGTTGCTCTGCTGTTTTTGCAGGCTCTTGCACTGGTTGCGTTTTGCAAACACTAACAGGTTTTACTGTTTCAGTAGTATTTGCAACTGTCTGTGCAACTACAGGCGCAACTGGTGCTGGCGTTGTGGCAGTAGCCGTAACGACTGGCTGAACAAATGTTAAATGTTCTTGCCAATCACCACGCAAAATTTTGTACATATCCATTTGCGCATCAACTATTGCTTCGCCATCTTTGCACTGTACTTTTACATAACTACCATCGTTTTGCATTTCAAAAGCATTAACGTTATCGTTTAATTGTAGCTGTAAAATATCCTCTAGTTTTTTAACTAAGCATGGCTCGGTTATACGTATGCCAACTTCAACACGGCATTCAGTGTTACGTGTTAAAAAATCACCAGATGCAATATAAATACGTTTTTCAATTCCATCGTCAAAGCTGTAAATACGGCTGTGCTCAAGGTAACGCCCAACTAGGCTACGCACATGTATATTTTCGCTTTTGCCTGGTACGCCAACATTTAAACAACAAATACCACGAATAATTAAATCAACACGTACGCCATTTGTACTTGCTTCGCACATTTTAGACATTAACTCTCTATCGTTCATGGAGTTGTTTTTTAGTACCATTGAGGTTTTACGCCCTGCACTAGCTGCTAGTATTAACCTATCCATTTCATCGATTAATATGCTCTTAAAGCAACGTGGTGCAACAAGTAAATGATTAGTGCTATCTGTTAGTTTGTGAAACGCTAATTTTTGGAAAACAGCTGAGGCTTCCTCGCCAATTTCTTGGTTGGAGGTTATATAAGAAAGATCAGTATAAAGCTCACTTGTTTTTTCGTTATAATTGCCTGTGCCTATTTGCGTAATATGTGAGTATCTGCCTTCTGTACGCTTTGTTATAAGTGTTAGTTTTGAGTGTACTTTGTATGCATCATGGCCATAAATAACAGTACAGCCAGCAGCTTCAAGTTGCTTTGACCAATCAATATTATTTTGCTCATCAAAACGAGCACGCAACTCCACAAGCACCATAACCTCTTTATTATTTTCAGCGGCTAAAGTTAACGCACGCACTATTTGAGAGTTATCATCCATGCGGTAAAGTGTCTTTTTTATTGAAACCACGTCTGGATCACTTGCGGCATCTCTTAATAGAGCTATAAAAGGGCGTCTGCTTTGGTATGGATAGCATAGTAAAACATCTCTATTTTGAACAACCTCGGCTAATATATACTCAGCTGGTGGCATCATAGGGCGTGCAGGTGGGTAAAACATATTTTGTGTGCTAGTTACGCTAGAAATTTTACCAGCAACCATAAACAAAAAGCTTAAATCTAAAGCAGAGCTTTGTGTAAAGCAATGTGTTTGTGGTAATAACAATTTATCACATAAAAAATCAACTATGCTTTGAGGCGCGTTTGCACCAAATTGCAAACGTACCGCAGCCAATTTTCTGCGTTTTTTCAAGATATCTGTCATAACTGAACGATAATCAATATCATGGTCCATCATACCTTCTTGCACAGTTAAATCGGCGTTTCGAGTAACTCTAAATAGGCATTGTTCTTCGATTTTATCTTTGCCAAATATCATAGAGGAAAAATGCGAAATCAACTCCTCCACTAGTGCATATACAAAACCATTTTTTGTGCTTATAAATATAACACGCTCTGTTTGGCTTGAAATAGGCACAAGACCAAAAGTTTGTGGCTCGCCTGCTTTCAACTTTAAACGCACTGCAAGATACACCTCTTTATTACGCAAAAATGGAAAAGGGTGTCTATTATCCAATACTTGTGGGCTTAAAATAGGTAACAATTCATTTTTGAAATACTTTTTCCAAAAATATTCGCTATCTTTATCAAGTTTTCCAAAATCAACTTTTACAAAACCATAGTCCGCAATTGCCTTTAAAGAGCTTTCATATGCATGATCGCAAACACTTTGCATTTTTTTTGCTTTGGGCATAATCACATTTAGTTGCTCGGTAGGTGTCATGCCATATTTCATTAGCTCGTTTATATCTTTTTCGCTTTTCTTTTGCAAAAGTGTGCGCTCATATAGCGAGCCTACACGCACCATAAAAAATTCATCAAGATTAGAACAAAAAATAGCAATAAATTTTAAACGTTCTGCAAGAGGCACGTTACTATCATTAGCTAAAGATAAAACTCGTGCATTAAAATCAAGCCAGCTAAGCTCTCTATTCATTATAGTTTCTTCCATTTTTTCTCCTATTCATTTATTAATATTTATGTAGTAGCTGTTATTCAAGCGGTGTTAATGTCACTCTTTCGCCCCACATTGCAACATCATTTTCTGATACACCTACAACATTGCATACATCTTGTATGCTCGGCAAGCCTTGCAAGTGTAATCTACGATAATGTATTGATAACGCTTCATCTTCACTAACGCCATAAAGTAAATGTAGTTTTTCAACAGGTGTGTTGTTTAAATCTACAATATCATAGCTCAAAACACTTTCGACCTGTGAATTTTTTATATTAAGAAAATTTGGTAACTTAGGCGAAAAAAACGCATTAGCAATTAATATAGCAATAATTGTGCCAACACATAAAAAAGCAAATTTAATATTTTTACTATGCATAAATTCATACCCTTTAGCTATTTTTGGTTATAATTTAATAAATATGCAATTACAAATATTCTTCAAGAACACGTTGTTTCGATTTAAAGTTTATAAAAGTTTCAGGCAAAGCGGAATTAAACACTAGTTTTTCACCTGTTATTGGGTGTGTAAAACCTAAAGTTTTTGCATGCAAACATTGCCCATTTAAACTTTCTATACATGCCTTTGGCCCATATATAGCATCCCCTGCAAGTGGGTGCCCAATGTGTGCCATATGCACCCTAATTTGGTGTGTGCGCCCTGTTTTTAATCTGCACTCAACTAATGTGTATTTATCAAAACGCTCAAGTACTTTATAACCAGTATATGCATAGCGCATATTAGGCTCATCAACGTGATAAACTGCCATTTTTTTGCGGTCGTTTTTACTACGCCCTATTGAGCTTTCAACAAAGCCTTCATCTTTAGAAAAACGTCCGTATACCATTGCCCAGTAAATACGGTCAACATCATGCGCTGCAAGCTGTTCAGATAAGCCTCTGTGTGTTTTATCATTTTTTGCAACAACAAGTAAACCGCTAGTATCTCTATCTATACGGTGCACTATGCCAGGGCGTATCTCTCCGCCTATGCCAGAAAGGCTATCGCCACAGTGGTGTAAGAGCGCATTTACTAAAGTGCCATCTGGGTTGCCAGCAGCTGGGTGCACTACCATGCCTTTGGGTTTATTAACCACTAATAAATGCTCATCTTCATAGATAACATCAATGGGTATATCTTGCGCATATGCAACAGTAGGTTCTGGCTCTGGCACGTTTACTATAATAGTTTGGCCTACTTTGACCTTGGTGCTTTTAGTAATTACCTTGTCATCGCAAAGCACATGCCCTTGCGTTATAAAATTAGTTAGCATACTGCGTGAAAAATCGCTTAACATCTCAGATAAAAAGCGGTCTATACTGAGCCCTGCTAAATTTTCAGGCACTATAAGTTGTAATAGTTCCATCTTAATTTATATCCTTTATGCATTATTTGCATCAATGCTTTTTTCTTCTTCCTTTGCTGATTTTTCTTCCATAAAAATGCAAATGATATACAGGCCAGCACCTACGCAAACACAAATATCTGCAAAATTAAAAACAGCAAAATCTATAAATAAAAATCTAAAATAATCTACAACTGCACCAGTGCTTACACGGTCTATCAAATTGCCAATGCCACCTGCTAGTATACAAATAAAAGCACTTTGTTTAAGCATTTGCCCCTTTGTTTTGAAAAACAAAAAATATGCTACCACTAAAAGCCCTATACTAGTTGTAACGATTAAAAATGTTTGTCTACCACTAAACAGGCTAAACGCCATACCAGTGTTTAACACAAAGTAAAAATCCATAACGTTAGGGATAAAAGGCATATTGCCCACTGGTTTTAGCACATCTACTGCCCACATTTTGGCAGCTTGGTCAATAAAAACCAAAAGTGCAACACTTACAAATGAAATAATGGTAGCTATCATAAAAACTCCTATAAAAAATAATTACGCTAAAACGAACAAAAACAACTTGGTAAGTGCGGTTATTGTGCCGCAAACTATTGCAAGTTGTTTTTGTTAAAATCAAATACAAACATTAAAATAGTTTGCATTATGTAAACACATTAATCACTGAAATGTATGCCTTTAAAAGCATCTTCAACGGATGGGGCATCATTTGGTTTTTCTACTGTTGTATTAAAATCGTTTTCAACATTTTCAAACAACTTATCCATTTGGAAAGTTTCAGCAGCTGGCTCGCTAAACAAATTAATTTCTTCCACTGGTTTAGCTTCAGTTTCATCTGCGCCTAAATTAAAACGAATTTCTTTTACTTCTTCTTTTTCTACTTCTTTTTCTTCCGCTTGTTCTTCTTGTGCTGGTTGTGTGTAGCTATATGAGCTCCATGTATTAGTTTCAGTTTCTTGTGCTACTGGTGCTGGCTCTTCTTTTTCAATTGGAGCAACTGGTGCGATAGTTTCAATTTCTTCAAAAGTAATACTTTGTTCTTCAGCTTCAGTGATAGAATCTAGTGTGTTTTCTATGTCGCCATCTTCGCCGTCATATTCTGGCAATGTGCTTAGGGATTGTATATGTTGTCTGTATAAATTCAAAACGTTTGCTTTAAAATCAGAAACGTCTTTTTTAATGCGCTCTAATTCAACTTCTTGGTCACGGTTTTCTTCAATCGCTAGGCGTGTTAGGTTTTCAGCACGAACACTTGCGTCATGCAACATAGATTCAGCTTTTTGTTTTGCCTCGCTAATTACACTCTCACCCATGCGCTGTGCATTTAATAAAGCGGATTTTAAGTTATCTTCATCAGCTTCATATTCTTCTATTTTTTGTGCTAGTAAGCACATTTTTTCTTCAAGTGACTCCACTTCATTTTTTAAAGATGCTATGGTTTTTGCATCTTCATCAAATTGGCTTACAACTTTATCTAAAAAGTTATCTACACTTTCTGGGCGATAACCACGCATTGCTTTCTCAAAAACTACAGCATTAACATCTTTTGTTGTCAACATATTATATCTCCTTATCAGTATTGAAAGTATTCTATTATATACCTATCTTTTTTACTCTTGCCTAAGAGTGATACCAGCTTAAAACGCCCTTTTCGCCTAACAGTAAAAATATCTTGCTCATAAACACTAGCAGATGTATTTACTGTTTGTACATGATTTATTTCAACATTACCTGATGAAATAAATGACGCAGCCTGTGTACGGCTACACGGAATAATTGTTGCTAGTACAGCATCAAGGCGTAATGATGGTACTGTGGCAGTTTTCATTTGCCTTGTAATAGCATCCTGTGCGGGAAACTGCTCTAATGGTATTTCTTGCATTTGAGCGCTAACACGCCCTATTTCACGCACTTCATCTAAAACGATTGGCAAAACATTATCAAGCACAAATATATAAGTAGCATCACCTTTTGGGCTAATAATTATATCCCCAAGGCAAGCTCTTTCAAAAGATAAAGACATAAGTGCGCCTAAATAATCTTTATGCGTTGGCTGTGTGTTGCTAGTAAAAGTTTTAGTTTTACATAAAATTAAGCTAATAGGTGCATATGTGGTTTCACCTAAAGGCTCAATACAAAGCACTTTTCGTTCAGCATCAGCAAAACCACCATCAAACCTATAACTTATATTTTGCACTGAGCTTAATGCCGCTTTTGCTAAGGCTTGTTCCCTATCGCTCAAAAACTCTGAAAAACGTGGCATGTTTCGCTTTTGCACAAACTTTGCCATATCTTCAATGTGGCGCATTAAAAAACGTTCAGCATCATTTTGCGGTGGTATAAAACCACGTACATTAGAAGAATGCGCCATGACTCTCTAGCTCGTCCAGTAAATCACCCATGATATCTACGTTGTTAGGTGTGATAATAAAAGTGCTGTTTGCAACACGTTTAACCTTGCCGTTGTTAGCATATGCAACACCAGAAAGGAAATCTATCAAACGGCGAGAAACCTCTTTATTTGTCGATTCAAGGTTTAACACAACTGAACGTTTATTCTTTAAGTGATCCGCTACTGCGCTAGCGTCTTCAAAGCGTTCTGGTTTAACTAAAACAACTTTTAGTTGAGTTGTTGCGTTTATATTTACAACTTTATTGTTGCGTGAGCCATCGGATGAAGAGCTAGCGTTTTGGCGCTCTCTTTTTAAATCAATATATGAGTCATTATCGCCATCGTCATAACCATCTATATCTTCGTCCATACCATCATACATATCATCATCGTCTTCATCACTATGTATGAACAAATTCTTTACATCTTTCATAAAACCCATAAAAAAACTCCAATCTCTGACATTTTCAAAATTTTAAGGCATA
>CAYJJL010000032.1:0-13375 GCA_964370455.1 uncultured Faecalibacterium sp. | reverse complement strand
AATGTTTAAAAATCTATAGAAAAAACTATACGTCAAAAATTAAAAACAAAGGCAGTGTCACGGATTTTATAACCTGTGATACTGCCTTTTAGTTTATATTAACTTATAAAAATTTGCTTTGTTTTAGCTTTAGCTTGCACTATCAAACTGAGAGTTATAAAGCTCTGCATAAAAACCATTTTTAGCTAAAAGCTCTTCGTGGTTGCCAGTTTCAATAACATCGCCGTCTTTCATAACTAAGATTAAATCAGAGTTTTTAATTGTTGAAAGCCTATGTGCTATAACAAAAGATGTGCGGTTTTGCATTAGTGCGTCCATAGCTTTTTGTATTTGTAGCTCTGTGCGTGTATCTATTGATGATGTAGCTTCATCTAGTATAAGCATTGGTTTATCAGCTATCATTGCCCTTGCTATTGTTATTTGTTGCCTTTGCCCTTGTGAAAGCTCTAGTTTATCATTAAGGATAGTATCGTAACCGTGCTCAAGTGTTTTTACAAAGTGATGCAAACCAACTGCTGTTGTAGCGCTTTCTAGTTTTTCATCCGATACGTTTTCAGTAGCGTAAATTAAGTTTTCACGCAAGGTACCTTCAAAAATCCAAGTATCTTGTAGCACCATACTAAATTTAGAGTGTACATCCTCACGTTTAACATCTTTTATAGAAACGCCATCTATTAAAATATCGCCAGAGTTAATCTCATAAAAACGCATTAATAGGTTAACCATTGTGGTTTTACCAGCGCCAGTAGGGCCAACTATAGCTATTTTTTGCCCTTTTTTAGCTTTTGCGCTAAAGTCGTTTATGATAATTTTGTCTTCATCATAACCAAAGTGTACGTTTTTAAATTCTACATCGCCTTCAACATTTTTAAGCACTTTTGTTTTATGGCTTTCGTCGCTCATTTCAGGTTCTTCCAAAAATTCAAAAACCCTTTCAGCTGCAGCTGTACCAGATTGTAAGTTTTGCATTGATTGTGCTATTTGCCCTAAAGGCTGTGTAAATAGGCGAATGTAAACCATAAAAGCAACTATAATGCCAAATGAGATATGCCCCTCTAAAGCGAGCAAAGCGCCAACTATACATACACAAACATAACCAAAGTTACCTATAAATGTCATCATAGGCATCATTAAACCAGATAAAGCTTGAGCTTTAAATGCACTGCCTTTTAGTTTGCCGTTTATTTCATCAAAAATTTCAACAGCTTTTTCTTCGCCATTATATGCTTTTACAACTGTGTGCCCAGCGTACATTTCTTCAATGTGGCCGTTTATTTTGCCTAGGTGTTCTTGCTGGCTTTTGAAATATTTTTGAGATGTTCGCATAACAATCATCATAAATACAAAACCAACTATTGTTGAAAGTATAGCAGTAGCAGTTAAGGTAACGTTAGTTAGCGCCATCATAATAATAGAGCCAACAAAAAGAGTTACAGCAGAAATAAATGTACCCATGGACTGTGAAAGTGTTTGGCCTATTGTGTCAACGTCATTAGTAACACGAGATAAAACATCACCTTTTGAGTTTCTAGCAAAATAACCCATAGGTAGGCGGTTTATTTTGTTTGCTATATCTGAGCGTAAGTTTTTAGCAGTAGTTTGCATAACGGTGGATATCATAACGCCTTGCAAAGTAGATAGCAAATAACTAATAGCATAAACAATACCTAAAAATATACCTATGTTAAAAATTGCATCCATATCTATGCCTGCGCCTGTGCCCATCATGCTAGCTTGAACACCAGCCATAATTTCATCAGTTAAAGCGGTTAGTCTATCAGGGCCAGTTAAAGTTAAAATAGAGCCTAGCATTGCAAAACAAATAGCAATAAGCATAAATACACGGTGTTTGCGTATATAAGCAACGAGCTTTTTAACGGTTAACTTCATGTTTTTGGCTTTTTCGCCACCCATTTGTTGCCCAGGACCGCGACGTTGAGGCTGGTTTTTGTGAGCAGAACCCATTTTATAATCATTCTTAGGCATTTTTAAGTTCCTCCTCTGAAAGTTGTGATAATGCTATTTGCTTGTAAACATCACAGTTTGCAAGTAAATCTTTGTGTTTGCCCATGCCTGCAATTTCGCCGTCCTCTAGCACTATTATTTTATCCGCATCTTTTATTGTGCCTATGCGCTGGCCAACTATTAGCATAGTTGCATCGCCACATTCCTCGTTAAGTGTTTCACGCAATTTACGGTCTGTTTTGTAATCAAGTGCACTGAAAGAATCATCAAAAATATAAATTTCAGGTGTGCGGTAAATGGCCCTTGCAATGGATATGCGCTGTTTTTGGCCACCAGAGAAGTTGCGCCCACCTTGTGCAACGTGTGAGTCATATTTTTCACTTAAACCAGTTACAAAATCAGCGGCTTGTGCAATTTCAACTGATGAGCTTAAATCATTTTTATCTTTTGCGTTTAAATCGCTATCACCAAAAGCAACGTTTGATTTTATAGTGCCTGTAAATAGTGTAGAGCGCTGTGAAACATAGCCAATTAAACTGTTTAGAGCATTTTTTGTGTATTCTTTAACATTTGTACCGTTTACTAAAACTTCGCCATCTGTAACATCATAAAAGCGAGGGATTAAGTTTATAACAGTACTTTTGCCACAACCTGTTGAGCCAATAAATGCAACAGTTTCGCCTTGTTTTGCAGTGAAAGAAATGTTTTTTAGCACGTAATCTTCAGCTTCAGGGTATTTAAAACTTACGTTTTTAAATTCAACTAAGCCTTTTGTGTTTTGCATGCCCACGGTTTTAGTGCCCTCAACAATGCTATCTTTAGTATCTAAAACTTCGTTTATACGCCTTGCGGAAACACTAGCACGTGGCAGTAGCATAAACACGAAAACAAGCATCATGAATGAAAAAATAACTTGCATTGCATAGGAGGAGAAAACCACCATATCAGAGAAAAGTGTTATTTTATCAGCGCCCATAGCCTCGTTTATTAAAACAGCACCAACAAGGTAAATGCCAAGCACTAAACCGCTACTTACCATTTGTATAGTAGGCATTAAAAAGGACATTGTACGTGCTGTAAATAGGTGTGTTTTTGTGATTTCGTCATTTGCTTTTTCAAATTTTTCGCCTTGGTAATCCTCAACGTTATAAGCCCTAACAACGTTTAGGCCGTCTAGGCTTTCTTTTGCAACTTTATTTATGTTATCTGTTAAAGTTTGTAACCTTTTGAACCTTGGCACTGCTAGTGATAAACATATACCAACAACTACCATTAAAACGGCTACAGCTACACCTGTGACTATTGTCCAAGCGTCGTTTTTGCCAGAAATTTTAACTATTGCCCAAACAGCAGTAATTGGTGCTTTTATAAGCATTTGCATACCCATAACAATTAGCAGTTGCACCTGTGTTATATCGTTAGTTGTGCGTGTAATTAAGCTAGCGGTTGAAAAAGAGTTAACTTCTTTCATTGAAAAGCCCATTACTTTTTTAAACATTTTTGATCTTGTCAAAAACGAAAAATTAGCGGCTATGCCAGCAGCTATTACAGCAACAGCTATTGAAATAGCAAGGCTACCAACAGCGCATAAAATCATGCTAAAACCAGCAGAGTAAATTTCGCTCATTGCGCTGCCTTCAGTTTGCACCAAGGTAGTGATTTCTGCCATGTAATCAGGCAGGGTTAAATCCAAAGATGTTTGCACACATGTAAGTATAAGTACAATAAATGCAAATAGATAATCTTTTTTTGTTAAGCTTTTTAAAAGTTTAATCATTGTGTTCCTCCAAATCGCAAGGTAAGTTTTCTGCTATGATTTTTTTCATCTTAGTTAGATTTTTAAGTAATTTTTTTATTTCGTCTAAGCCTAGTTCATCAACAATTTTTTCAGTTATATCATACATTCTATCATTTTGCATATCTACAAAAGCTTCTCCCTTTGCGCTAAGCTTTAGGGCTATAGCTCTTGCATCATTAGGGGAGTGCGCTCTTGTTATAAGTTCTTTCGCATCAAGTTTTTTTAATAAAACAGCCATTCTAGCAGAGCTAATATTTAAAGCTTTGCTTATAGTTGCAGAGGTAATATCGCCATCTGTTTCACTCAAATATCTTAAAACAGCAAAACTACCCATAGCTTGTTTGCTCATTTCTTCAAAAGCTCGTTGTGGACGAGTGGTTTCAAATAAATGCATTGCAGTTAAAACATCTTCTCTTTTAGCCATATTTATTTCTCCTATCAATTTAATTAACCCAGTTAGCATTCTAACATAGCTAACTGGGTTAGTCAAGCGATTTAATAGTTAATTAACATATAAATTTTTTGTGAATAATATTATGCTTTCACTTACTTTTTTGTTAGTTTTAACTAACTGCTCTTTTGTATTGCGCTTTTATTTGTGTTTTGCTTTTTATCATTAATTTGGCTACTCACCTTTAATTTGTTTTAGCGCACTTTTTTCTAGGCGGCTTACTTGAGCTTGGCTAACGCCTACTTCACGTGCAACTTCCATTTGTGTTTTACCTACAATATAGCGCAGCTCCATTATTTTGCGCTCTCTTTCTGATAAAGCGTGTACGTTATCTTTAAATTGTATACCGCTAATCCAACTTTCTTCACCACCAATGTCACTAACTTGATCCATGACAAAAATTGTATCCGTGCCATCGTTAAAAACTGGTTCATATAAACTCATAGGTTCGATAACGGCCTCAAGCGCAAGGCTAACGTTGCGCATGGGTAAATCAACAGCAGCACTTATTTGTGCAAGGGTGGGTTCTTTGCCAAATTGCTTTTCCAATGCTTCACGCGCACTTAGTGCTTTATATGCTGTATCACGCATTGAGCGACTTACACGCAAACTATTATTATCTCGCAAAAAACGGCGAATTTCGCCTAAAATCATTGGTACGCCGTAGGTCGAAAAACGCACATCCAAGGCGGGGTTAAAGTTATCAATTGCTTTAATTAAACCTATGCACCCAACTTGAAATAAATCATCCATAGCCTCTTTGCGCTGTGAAAACTTTTGTACAACACTTAAAACAAGGCGTAAGTTGCCTTCTATCATAAGTTCTCGTGCGTGTTTATCACCACTTTGTGCTTTTGATATTAAATCTTTTTTTTCTTTTTCAGTTAAAATAGGGAGCTTTGATGTGTTTACACCGCAAATTTCTACTTTTTGATACATATATCCACCTCTTTACTTTTATTTTTCAAACAAAGTATGGGGTGTATATGTTTTTTTAATACCAATAAAAAATTGGCAAGTTTCACCAAATGTGCACTTGCCAAATATATTGTTTGTTTTATTCTTATTTTACTCTGCGTTTTCAAGTTCTAATTGTTTGCGTAAAGTTTTAATAATGCGCTTTTCCAAGCGAGAAATATAGCTTTGAGATATGCCAAGTTCATCTGCAACTTCCTTTTGAGTTTTTTCACGGCCACCGCATAAACCAAAGCGCATTTCCATAATTTGGCGTTCTCGTGCTTTTAAATTGCCTACGGCTTTTAAAACACAACTTCGTTCAGAGTTTTTTTCCAAGCGCTGGCTAACTATATCAGCATCACTGCCTAATACGTCTGAAAGTAAAAGCTCGTTGCCGTCGCCATCTACGTTTAGTGGTTCATCTATGCTTGCATCTTGGCGGCGGTTTGATGCCTTGCGCAAATACATTAAAATTTCGTTTTCAATACATCGGCTTGCGTATGTTGCTAACTTGATATTTTTAGTAGGGCTAAAAGTATTTACTGCTTTAATTAAGCCTATAGTACCTATGGAAATTGTATCTTCTGTGGCGAGACCTTTGCTCTCAAATTTTTTTGCTATGTAAACCACAAGGCGTAAATTGTGCACAATTAGTTTGTTTTTTGCCTCGACATCGCCATTTTCAAGTGCGGTAAAAACAAGTTTTTCTTCGGTGGGGGTAAGTGGTGGTGGTAGTGATTGGCTACTATGTAAATAATATAAGCTCTGTGGCACTTTTATGGTGGTGAGTAAGTTTTTTAAAATAATAGGTAAATCATAAAATAAAAAATATTGCACTCTGGTAGAAAAATAAATTAAATCATTCATTGGTGGCACCTTTCTTTATATAACAGCTCGGTTGCAATGCATTCGCCAAAAATACCAGTGCAATTTTCGTGCAATATATTTTCTTTGGTAAAGGCAAGCCAAATTTGTTCAATATCTGGTTTTGGTTTATTATGCAGGCATAGGTTTTCTGCACTAAGCGCGGGTAAAAACTCTGTACCAACAGCAGTTTGACATTCTATAAATCTAAAGTATATTTGTTTTTCTTCACCTGTTTTTTGGTTTTTTAATGTAAAATATTTTGCGTTTTCTAAAATAGCAAGGTTTAACATTGGTGGCAACTGGTTTTTTAACATAGGGTGCGAAACAAGCAAAATTGCTCTAGCCGAAAAAGGATCGCAAAGAGAAAAACCAGTGTCGTAAAAAGCATTAAATTGTATGGATACACCTAAAACAGACAAACAAAGTGTGACAGGTGCGTTATTTGTAGGTTTGCCAAAGCAAAAAAGTGTGATTTTTAAAATAGCATAAACAGATGCAGCACTAAAAATTAAAACACTAGGAGAAAGCGAAATATAGACAGCTAGGTTATTTGTTTGCATAAATGATGTAGTGGTATTTATAGTTAGTGCACTTACAACACCTGTTAACAACATGTTTAATAAAAAATACCAAAGTGCAAGTTTAAAAAATAAACGTTTGTTTTTTGAGCCATAACAAATTTTAATAATTAATAGTGCTGTTAAAATTTGATAGGTAAATTGTAAAATAATATGTAACTGTGGAAAAAGCATTATTAAAGTGCTAAAACCAGCTAAAATACTGGCAAGGGCAAGGCGCAAATATTTAGGGGCTTGCCCACAAATAAGCCCTGTGCCAAGGAGTAAAAAAATAGCAAGTACAAAATTAACAAGCAAAAGTATATCTATGTAAATAACAGTTTTTATGTTTATCACCTCTTAATCTTTTAATATATTATAAAAAGGAAGCTACATAAAAATTGTCGAAAGTGGATATAGATTATAAATAAATACTTATAATAAAAAACGTTTTGAATGAAAATCAGAGATATAAAATTTATTTTGTAAATTTCACGAAAAAATAACAAAAAAAATATCGAAAATTGCTTGCAAAATCGTCAAAAAAACGTTAAACTATATGCTGAGAAAATTTTGTTTTTAAAAAGAGGAAGTTATATGGATATATCACAATTTGTAGTAGCAAATGAAATTTATGTTAAATTATACGGTATAGAGCATATTTTGTATCTAACATTTTGCATGGTTGCGATTTTTCTTTTTATTTATCGCAGAGATGTAGTTATTAAAAACCAAGATAAAATATTTAAAATAATGTTTTGGGTATCATTATGCCAGCAAGTGTTTTTATTGTATGGTTGGTACGCTATTTTTACAGGTTTCGATTTAGGGCTTTCGCTGCCGTTACATATTTGCCGTGTTGCAAACATAGTTTCGCTGTTTTTCTTGCGTACTAAAAACATCAAATATTTGGATGTTATTTTTTATTTCAGCGTATTTGCGCTAGTATCGTTGTTTTATCCGTTAAGTGTTTATAATTTCACACATATCAATGGTATTTCGTATATGATAAACCATTTGTTAACTGTTCTTATACCTATTTCTGCTGTGATTTGCTGTGGCTGGCGCCCTACTTGGCGAGGCTATGCAAGGGGTGCGGTGGCGTTTACAGTTTATTTTGCAGTTGCTTATTCCGCCAATATATTAATTGGAGGTAACTCAAATTATTTTTATTTAGTTGACCGCCCATTTTTAAATAGTTGGTCTTATAACAGTTTTGCATTACTGGCATATTTTGTTACAGCTGGCGGTTTTGCGCTTATAACCTTGCTATTAACAAATGTGCTAGATTATGTAATGGCAAAAATCAGAGCAAAAAAAATTACAATATAAAAGAGGTTTTATGCAATATTATTTCGCACCATTGGAGAGCATCACAACAGCATTATATAGGCAGTTGCACAACAAACACTTTGGCGGTGTTATGCGTTATTACATGCCTTTTATTTCTCCTACTATGGAGCAAACCCTAACGCCACGCCAGTTAAAGGAAATTGCGCCAGAACATAACGAGGGTGTTTGTGCTGTGCCACAAATACTATGTAAAAATGCAGATGATTTTATTTGGTGTGTAAAAGAACTTGCACAAATGGGTTATGCTGAGGTTAACTTAAATTTAGGTTGCCCCTCAAAAACAGTTACAACTAAAGGTAAAGGGAGCGGTTTTTTAAGCCGCTTGGAGGAGCTAGATGCCTTTTTAGACAAAAGCTATAATGCTTTTGCAAGTGTACAAACAAAAGTAACAATAAAAACTCGCCTTGGTAAAACACAACCGGAAGAATTTTTTAAAGTGCTTGAAATTTATAATAAATACCCTATACCAGAGCTAATAATACACCCACGTGTGCAGAGTGATTTTTATAAAAATCACGTGCGAGTGGAAATTTTTGAGTATGCGGTAAAAAATGGAAATATGCCACTTTGTTTTAATGGCGATATTGTCACAACTGCTGATTATAACAATTTTACCACTAATTTTGCTGAAATTGATGCTGTTATGATAGGCAGAGGTGCTCTGGCAGACCCTGCGCTATTTCGCAAAATACAAGGTGGACAAAGCGCAACAAAAGATGAAATTATTGATTTTGCAAATGCATTGTTTGAGGGATATACACAGCTGTATCAGAGTGAAAATAATGCGCTTATACGCATGCGTGAATTATGGCGATATTTAATATGTCTTTTTGAAGATGGCGAGGAGTTTTCGCAAAAATTCCGCCGATTAAAAACACCGACGGAATATAGAATATTATCTAATACCGTTTTTAGAGAAAAAGAATTAAGACAAAATGCAAGTACAGGGTTTCAGTATTAATATATTATGATAAATAAACAGCCTATTTAAACTAAGTTTAAATAGGCTGTTTATAGTATAAGGTTCAATATTAAATTTTTGGTGCTTTATTTTATATAATGTGCTTGTAAAAACATTTTAAAGCTCGTTTTCAGCAAAAATACCACACAAACTATTAAAAATATCATGTGGTAACATGGTATATTGTCCGTGCGTTTTTGCGCATATATCGGCGGCTAGCCCATGCAAATGCACTGCTACTATACAAGCGTCTTTAGTGCTAAAACCTTGCGCCAAAAAGCCTGTTATCATACCAGCGAGTATATCACCACTACCGCCACGTGCAAGCCCTGCGTTGCCTGTAGTGTTTTTGTAGGCAGAGCCATCTGCGCAGGCTATTATAGTTTCATGGCCTTTTAGCACTAGTGTGCAATTGTGCTTTTTAGCATAGCACAAAGATATTTCAAGGCGATTAGCATTTATTTCAGCTACAGTTAAACCTGTCAAACTTGACATTTCGCCTAGGTGTGGTGTTAATATGATTTCGCATTTTTGTCCATTTGTAGGAAACACCGCCATTTTTGCAATAGCGTTTAAGGCATCAGCATCTAGCACTATTGGTATAGCGGAATATTGTAAAACAGCATGCACTAAAGAGGCTGTATCGGCAGTGTTTTGTAAACCACAACCTATTAAAAGTGCAGAACTTTTTGCTAATGCACTGCAAATGGTTTTTGTGTTTTCGCTAGATATACCGCCTTTAGTATTTTGTGAGCATGGCAAAAAACAGCACTCTGGCAAGCGAGCACTAACAGCGTTTATTACAGGTTCTGTACTGGCTAGCGTAACTATGCCAGTACCAACACGCAATGCACCCTCACTTGCAAGGCTTGCGGCGCCTCTAAAATTTGTGCTACCAGCAATTAAAAGAGCCTTGCCATATGTGCCTTTGTGGCTTTCGGGATTGCGCTTTGTTATTTTTGTAAAAACATCTTGTGTAGTTATTGTGTTTAGCATTTTACCACCTTTTGTTTTTACGTGGAAGCGGATGTATGTATTAAATATAAAATGAACAACATTATTGCGTTGTAGTGCTTGTTTTACTCGCCAATTGTATTTGTTAGTTTACCTATGCCCTCAATTTCGCAAATAACCTCATCACCTACATTTAGCCATTTCGGTGGGGTAAAGCCCATGCCAACACCGGCTGGCGTGCCAGTTGCAATTATTGTACCGTGTTTTAAGGTCATGCCGTGTGAAAGCTCGCTTATTGCCTCTGGAATAGTGGTTAAAAATAGCGAGGTATTGCTATTTTGGCGCAATTCGCCATTGACATAGCTACGTACATTTAGCGCAAGAGGATGCGTGAATTCATCCTTAGTTACAATGCAAGGGCCAAGCGGAGCAAAACCATCAAGGCTTTTGCCAAAAAACCACTGATTATGCGCCGATTGTACATTACGAGCACTGACATCATTCATAATTGTATAGCCAAAAATATATTCGTTGACATTTTCTGCCTTAACTTTACTTGCTGTTTTATTTAGCACAACTGCAAGTTCAACTTCATAATCAAGGCTTTCAACGATATCAGCGTGTGCTGGTATTTCTGCACCGTCTGCTGTTGCTTTATTAACGTGTTTGGCAAAATAAACAGGTTTTGTACGTTTAAAGTTTAGTGCGCCACCTTTAAATTTTTCTGATTCTTTTGCGTGGTCGGCATAATTTACACCTAGGCAAATTATATCTTGAGCAGGGTACTCGATAGGTGCGCAAAGTTTTAAATCACAAAGTGGTATTCCTTTAGTGTTAGGTGGGTTTTGCAAAGCGTTTAATTCATCTTGTGTTATTTTTTCCAAAAGTGCGTTCATAGTGGAATAATTTGTAAGTGCATAAGCAAAATCATTGTTTTTATAACCTACAAAAACACCTTTTGTTTCGCCGTGTATAGCAGTGTAAAAGCGCATAAAACCTCCTAGTTTTGTTATTGATAATATTACATATTTTTAATATTATCACAGCTTGCAAGTTTTTTCAACGGAAAAAAGTTTGGAGGTTTATATTTTTGTTTTATTATCGACATATTTATCGTAATTTTTATTGTGTATGCATGTTAAAATATTGTGTCTAAAAACATTGCTAAACAGAGGAGTTACATAAAAATGGTAGAAGAAAAAGCAAAGAGCGTACAAATTACAAAAAAAGTAAGGCGAGTTTACGCACAGGAGTTTTGCCCATTGGCAGGAGCAGAGAATTCGATTTTTTACCGCCCACAGGTGGAAGTTTTGCGCATGTTGACAGCGGGTGAGGCGTGGTGCGCCCAGCATGAGGATGAATGGTTAATGCAAGCTATAGTGCCTATGGTTGCAAATGTTAGTGTTGCGGCTGCATTTAGGGAGTTTGTACGTGATGTTAGCGCAAGTCGAGCTTGCATTATTATGCCACCAATTGGTTTTGCATTTGCTAAGCAAAAGCAAAATTTACTAAATGATATTATATTAAAAATGCTTGAAATAGCATGGCGACGTGCACCACATAGTAAAGTTTGGGCAGTGGTGGAATATAATAGTGTAGCGTTTGAGTTATTAACTGCTTATTTTAAAAGCGGCTTTAAACTTGTTGCATTGCGCCCAATGGTTGGCATTACACCTTGTTATGTTTTATGCAAAAATGCACCTAAAGCTCAACTTGAAAATCAAGAGCTAAAGGTGCAAAATGTGTATGAAAAATATGGCGAGAGGTTGTTGATATCAACCTCTGAAACAACACGCTTAGCATTGCTGCTAGGGCGTGGCTGGGTGGCTAAAGGTATAGAAAAAACTACGGATGACGATTTTTTTGAGCTATATAATGCAAAGTATATTAAGCCTTAAAAGTTTAGTTTTTTGCCTGTTTCTGCTGTTATTCTATCAATTTCAGCAAAGTTGATGGCTGGTTTATAGTAGCTTTCTATAACATCGTGGCATGCTTTTGCTTTTTGTAGTAAATCAAAACTTTCTTCTAAAAGCTCATTAGTTGCTTTTTTATTAAAACGCAAGCGTGTGCGATAACTATTGTAAATATCTTTATCAATAAAACGTTTGGCATGTATGTTTTTTTGCCCAGCTATACCTACTGTATGCCACGAGTTACTTGTTAAAATTGCAAGATCTAAACTAGGTATAAAAATATGGTCGATTTTATCCTCAGGGTGTACAGCACAAGGGCAGGTGATAATTTCGTAACCAGCGGCAAGCGCACGTGCACGTATTTGTTTCAGCATAATGCTACTAACAGCACCGTATTCGTCTTGTATCACAGTTATACGTTTTGCCAAAAGTGGAATGTTGTCTTTAAAAAATATAATCCCTTTTGGTGTTATACCGCTTAAAAAACGTATTTTTTCGCTACCTTTGCTATTTTGCTTTCGAAATTCTTTATCACAAAAACGTTTTGTGTAATCATTGCATTTTTCAGTATTTGTAGCGCAACTAACTGCTCTACGGCTATCCAATAAAAGCCCTGCTACTGAGGAAATATAACGAACTATTCTTAATCTAAAGCAACGGTATGCGGTGTTTTCAGCCTTAATATCATTTGCACTTCTTTGTAAAAGTGTGTTATCCATAGTGTGAAACAAGCTTAAAACTTCCTCAACTGCGCCAGGCGCTTCTGGTTCAATGGCATGTGGTGCGGTGGCATCAAGTATAGCAATATTTTGCTTTTTAAAAACAACACCATCCAGGCTGTCAGGGTCACTAGCACAGTGTATGCGCTCAATATCCTCGCTCGCCATTTCGCCAAGGCGTTTCATCATGGTAGATTTACCACAGCCAGGTCCGCTTTTTATTAATATAGGGTGCAGATTATCCTCTTTTAAAAGTGTATCGAAATAACCTTTAAAACCTAAAGGTGTAGTAGTGCCGAGAAAAAAATCAACGGCTTTAATATTAGTTTCGCTCATACAAAACTCCTTTCTTTAGCTTATACTATGCTAAAAAGGAGTTTTTTGATAATAAAAATAAAATTTTATTGAAAATGTTTGAGCGCTTTTAAGAATAAACAGATAAGTCGACTTTATTTTTAATTTATGATATTATGATAATCAAAGCATTTAAAAAACTATAAATTAAAAGATAAAAGGTAAAAAATGAAAATTGAACATATAGCTATTTATGTAAATAATCTGGAAAAAACTAAAAAGTATTATGAAAAATATTTTGATGCAAAAAGCAATAAAATGTACCACAATAAAACAACAGGATTTAAATCATATTTTTTATCATTTGAGAGCGGTGCAAGGCTTGAAATTATGAATTTACCTGAACTTGAACAAAAAAGTAAAAACAATAAACGTACAGGGTTTATACACTTAGCTATTAGTGTTGGTAGTGAGGAAAAAGTTAGAACAATTACAGAAAAAATACAAAACGATGGCTTTGAAGTTACAAGCAATCCAAGAAGAACAGGTGATGGTTATTATGAAAGCTGTGTTGTTGACACAGAGG
>CAYJJL010000031.1:5195-13535 GCA_964370455.1 uncultured Faecalibacterium sp. | reverse complement strand
CCACCAATTAGGCCGCCGTCAACATCAGCTTTGCCAAGTAGTTCTTCAGCGTTAGCTGCGTTCATGCTACCGCCGTATTGTATAGTTGTAGCTTTAGCAACAGCTTCGCCGTAAACTTCGCCCAAAACTTTGCGTATTTGTGCGCAAACTTCTTGTGCTTGGTCAGATCTAGCTGTTACGCCTGTGCCAATAGCCCAGATTGGTTCGTAAGCGATGATGATGTTTGCCATTTGCTCTGCGCTAACGCCTTTAAGAGCAATTTTAGTTTGCATACGTACTAATTCTTCAGTAACGCCTTCTTCACGTTGTGTTAAAGATTCGCCAACACAAAGTAGAACTTTTAAACCAGCGTTTAAAGCTGCAACTGTGCGCAAGTTAACTGTTTGATCAGTTTCTGCAAAATATTGGCGGCGTTCGCTGTGGCCAATAACAACGTACTCAACACCCAAATCAGTTAACATATCAGCAGAAATTTCGCCTGTGTATGCACCGTTTGCAGCAAAGTGTACGTTTTCAGCGCCAACTTTAATGTTTGTGCCTTTTGTTTTTTCAATAGCAGTTGCAAGTGTTGTGTAAGGTGTGCAAATAACAACTTCACAATCAGCATCTTTAACAGCAGGGATTAAAGCATCTATTAATGCAACAGCTTCTGAAGCTGTTTTGTTCATTTTCCAGTTACCAGCAATTATAGCTTTACGGTTTTGTTTATCCATGATTTTACTCCTTTATAAATAGGCATTGTTGCATTTTGAAATTTGCTTAAAACAAATGCAAAATGCAACAATGCTAAAAATTATTTTTTAATTAGCTATTTTTAATAACAGCAATACCAGGTAGTTCTTTGCCTTCTAGGTATTCTAGAGAAGCGCCGCCACCAGTGGATATGTGTGTCATTTTTTCGCCAAGACCCATTTGTTGTACAGCTGCTGCACTATCACCGCCGCCTATAACAGTTGTTGCGCTAGATTCAGCCATTGCTTTAGCAACGCTTAGTGTACCCTCAGCAAGTGTTGGGTTTTCAAAAATACCCATTGGGCCATTCCAAACAACAGTTTTGCTGTTTGTAACTGCATCAGCAAATAGTTTGCGTGTTTCTGGGCCAATGTCAACACCTAGCATGTCCGCAGGGATAGCATCGCAAGGTACAGTTGTGCCTTCAACAGGTGCATCGATAGGGCTTGGGAAGCTTTTTACACAAACAGTGTCTACTGGTAAAAGTAGGTTAACGCCGTTTGCTTTAGCTTTAGCCATCATTTCGTTGCAGTAATCTAGTTTTTCTTCATCGCAAAGAGATGTGCCTATTTCTTTACCTTGTGCTTTTAGGAAAGTATAAGCCATACCGCCGCCGATGATAAGTGTATCAACTTTTTCAAGTAGGTTGTCGATAACGTTTAGTTTATCAGCAACTTTAGCACCGCCTAAGATAGCTGTAAATGGGCGAACAGGGTCGCTAACAGCGTTGCCTAGGTATTTAATTTCTTTTTCCATCAAGTAGCCAACAGCTGTATCTTGAATATATTCAGTAACACCAGCAGTTGAGCAGTGTGCACGGTGGCTAGAGCCAAATGCATCATCAACATAAGCATCAGCAAGGCTAGCTAGCTCTTCGCTGAAAGTTGTGATGTTTTTAGTTTCTTCTTTGCGGAAACGTGTGTTTTGTAGTAAAACAACGTCGCCATTTTGCATAGCTGCAACTGCTGCTTTAGCGTTTTCGCCTACAACAGTGTCGTCATCAGCAAAAACAACGTCTTTGCCAAGTTTTGCGCTTAATGCTGCCGCTACAGGAGCGATAGAGAATTTTGCTTCAGGACCATTTTTTGGTTTGCCAAGGTGGCTACAAAGAATAACTTTAGCGCCATCGTTAACAAGTTTTTGAATAGTTGGCAAAGCTGCGTTGATGCGGTTTTCGTTTGTGATAACGCCCTCTTTCATTGGCACGTTAAAGTCGCAACGAACTAAAACTTTTTTACCGCAGTAATTTGCGTCATCTACTGTTTTTTTACCTAAACCCATAATTATAAGCTCCTTCCAAATGTGTATAAATTACAATATACAAAGAAAAAATTGTATATTATTTTCACGTACTCCTTTATTATAAACAAAAATTACCAATTGTGCAATATTTTATTTGATTAAATATTGTTAAAAATTTATTAATCTCTGTTTTTTACAGCAAAAACAGCTTAAATGCATTAATTTTTGCAAAAAAATATAAAAATACACTTTTGATTTTGCAAAAAATATGGTACAATATAAATGTACTAAAATAAGGAAAACAGATAAATTGCATTTTAAGATAGATAAATGTAATCCTAACTAGTTTAGTTGCATTATCTAGCTAAGCAGAATGGGGCGGTACAAAATGAAAAAATTTGAAAATAGTTGGGATGAAGTTTTAAAGGACGAATTTAAGCAACCGTATTACAATGTGCTAAAAAATAAACTTAAAGCAGAATATGCAGAGCATATAGTTTACCCGAAAGTAGGCGATATCTTTAATGCATTTGATGAAACCCCTTACGAAGATGTTAAAGTGGTTATACTAGGGCAAGATCCATATCATGGCAGGGGGCAGGGGCATGGCTTTGCTTTTTCGGTTTGCCCGGGCATAAAAATACCACCGTCTTTAAAAAATATATATAAAGAGCTTAAAAGCGATGTTGGTACATATATACCAAATAATGGTTACTTATTACCTTGGGCAAAGCAAGGCGTGTTTTTAATAAATGCAGTATTGACAGTGCGTGAGGGCGATGCAGGCTCACATGCTAAAATTGGTTGGCATACTTTTACTGATCATGTTATACAAAAATTAAACGAGCGCACTGAACCTGTAATTTTTGTGCTATGGGGTAATTTTGCACTGCGCAAAGAGGAACTTATAACAAACCCACAGCATGTTATATTGCGCGCAATGCACCCAAGCCCACTTTCGGCATCACGTGGTTTTTTTGGTTGCAAGCATTTTTCTAAAATAAACGAAATACTGTTGCAAAATGGGCAAACACCAATAAATTGGCAGATTGAAGATATTTAAAAAGACGTTGATATATAATGTAATAATTAGCATGCTTGACATTATGCAAAAATAAAATTATAATTAAAGCAACACACAGGGGCGCTGAAAGGCTGAGATTTACGAAAGTAAAGACCCTTTAAACCTGATCCGGGTAATGCCGGCGTAGGAAGTTTTTTGAGAGATTTTAATAGAAAGGCTTTAAATTGCTATGCAATTTTTTGGCTAAACTGTTTTGAAATATTCTTTGATTATTCTTTGCGCCTACACCCTTAAGTGTAGGCGCTTTTTTTCTGTGTGTGGTCGTTTTATAAGTTGGCAAACCACTTGAGTTAAGCGAACAAATTTAAACAACATTTTTTTGCTTGCTTTAATAGAGGTACGCCCAGTAAAGAGGAGAAAAACCATGACAAAATCATATTCAAAAACACGTGTTTTAATTGAGGGCGCTATGATGATAGCTGTAGCTACCGTTTTAAGCGAAATTAAAATTTTTTCAATGCCGTATGGTGGAGATGTAACAGCAGTATCTATGTTGCCATTAATTTTAATGAGCTTTCGCCACGGGCTTAAATGGGGTATGTTTACCGCTTTTGTAAATAGCATATTGCAACTTGTTTTAGGTTTAAATAATGTAGCTTATTGCCCAACACTACTAAGCCAAATTGGTTGCATAGCGTTTGATTATATTTTAGCATTTAGCGTTTTAGGTTTAGCAAGTGTATTTGGTGGTAAGTTTAAAAATAAAATTTTAGGCGTTGCGGTTGGCACAGCAGTTGTTTGTATCTTGCGTTTTTGTGCTGCGGTTTTATCTGGCGCACTTATTTGGGGTGGCTACCAAAGTTATTATGAGTGGGCAGCTGGCTTAAATGTTTGGGTGTATAGCATGATTTACAATGGTAACTATATGCTACCAGAAACAATTATTACTATAATTGTAGCTGTAATTTTGGTGAAATTTATGCCAAAATTATTTGATAAATAATAAAAAATGTGGTATTATGTAACATATGAGTTGAATAATGATGTCGTTTTTACAAAAACTAATTTTATTTAGCTGTATGGAATAATCAAAGCATTGTAACTAACAATATAAAAAGCGCTTTAAATTTAATTATCTAAACTTTGCAAAATTGCTGTAAACACATGTTAGTTTATGCGTGTGCAGCTAAAACAGATATGCAAATAGAAAGGTGACAACTATGAAAAACAAATATCAAATTTCAGCTAGGGGTAAATTTGACCCTAAGGATTTTTCTTGCGATGAAACTGGCGAATTTAAAACCCGTAAGGAAGCACAAAAGGCAATGGCAAAAAACCTAGTTGCTATTTCTGCCTTGCAGGAAAAGCTATATGCCGATAAAAAAGAGGGCGTTATTTTTGTTTTTCAGGCAATGGACGCAGCTGGAAAAGATGGCACAATACGTGCGGTTTTAAGTTGTTTATCACCGCATGGCGTTAAAGAATATGCTTTTAGATCACCTAGCAAAACAGAGCTTGCACATGATTTTTTATGGCGTATTGCAAAATGCACACCTGAAAAAGGCGAAATAGTTATTTTTAACCGCAGCCATTACGAAGATGTGCTTGTAGCTAAAGTTCATAAACTTTACGAGAAGCAATCAAAAGCTGAGCTTATTAAAGATGATGAGGTTATGAGCAACCGTTATGAAGATATACGCAATTTTGAAAAGTACCTATATAATAATAGTGTAAGGGTTGTTAAAATCTTTTTAAACGTAAGTGAAAAAGAGCAAGGCGCACGCTTTTTATCACGTATTGAAGAACCAGAAAAAAACTGGAAATTTAGTACAGGTGATTTAAACGAGCGAGAATATTGGAAAGATTATCAAAAGGCCTTTGCAGATGCAATTAATGAAACAGCAACTAAAACCTCACCTTGGTATGTAGTGCCAGCTGACCATAAATGGTATATGCGTTATGTTGTTAGCGAAATTATTTTAAAAACACTTGAGGATATGAACCCTCAATGGCCAAGCGTTTCAGATGAAGAACGTGAAGAAATGCAGCAGTATAAAGAAATGCTATCAAAGCAAATAGAAGAATAACTGTGTTTTTGTATTTTGTACAAGTACAGTTTGGCATAAACAAAAACTTAAGATAATTTCTTGGGTTTTTGTTTTTTGTAACTATGAAAAATATTTAAGCGCACAAGTGTTTTCGGTGTGTGGACATTTAGCGTGCAATGGTACTAAACAAATGTGAATATTGTGTAAAATGTGCATAAATCAAGTGTGAAGTGCAAAAAGGTTGGAACATTAATGCCTTGCAGTAATGTTCTAAAGTGGTATAATATAAACAATACAAAACCTGTTTTTGTACTTGAATGTTTTTCCTTAACAGACATTAAGTTTTTAAGGGGAACATACACAAGCTCGTTACATGATTAATAAAGGAGATTTATCATGAAAAAAATTATTACTCGTAGAAGTTTTTTAAAAGCAGCTGGCGTAGCTAGTGCTGTAACTATCGCAAGTGGTGCACTTGCAGGCTGTGCAGAAGAGGCAACAAGCGATGCAACTACTGAAAGTGGCGCAACTGAAGGCGACGCAACAGAAGGTGGCGATGCGGCTACTGGTGGCGAAATTACTCTTGGTTTGCTTGGTCCTAAAACAGCAGGCCCAGCAGGCGACGTTTCTGTTTATGGTATAGCTGTTATCAATGGCGCTAACCTTTACTTTAACCAAGTTAACGAGGCTGGCGGTATCAATGGTAAAATGCTAAAAATCATCGAAAAAGATGAGCAAGGCGACGAAACACAAGCTGTTAACGCTTTTACACAAATGATAGATGAGGGCATAGTTGGCCTAGTTGGTGACGTTACAACAACACCTACACTAGCTGTTGTTGCTGAAAGCCAAGATTACAACATGCCTATCGTTACTGCATCTGCAACTGCTGCTGCTGTTACATATGATGCTGAAACAGACACAGTTTTTGAAAACGTTTACCGTTCAACATTTATTGACCCATTCCAAGGTCAAAAAATGGCTGACTACGCTTTCACAAAACTAGGCTACACAAAAGCAGCAATTATCGTTCAATCAGGTGCTGATTACAACGAAGGTCTTGCAACAAACTTTGAAGCTAAATTTATAGAGCTAGGTGGCGAAGTACTTACTGTTGAAAGCTACTCAGATGGCGACGTTGACTTTAAAGCTCAACTAACAAACATACTAGGCCAAGAACCAGAAGTTGTTTTCTGCCCTAACTACTATGAAGCTGTTGGTAGCATACTAAAACAAGCACGTGAAATCGGTTTAACAGTACCTTTCTTAGGTGGCGATGGCTGGGATGGTATCGTTACAGAAGAAACTGCTTATGCAACTGCTGAAGAACTTGACGGTTGCTTCTTCTGCGCTAACTACGCAGGTGGCGCTAGCCCAGAATTTGAAGAAGCTTACGTTGCTGCATACGGCACTGTATATCCAAACGGTTTTGCTCCACTTGGCTATGACGCTGCTATGACACTTTGCGAAGGTGTTAAAGCTGCTGAGGAAGCTGGTGTTGAATATGGCACTGAAGAATACAAACAAGCCATAATTGACGGTATTGACGTTGCAACAGTAAACGGCATCACAGGTACCTTCACATTTGATGAGCACAACAACCCAATCAAAGTTGCTTATATCATCACTTTTGAAGATGGCAAACCAGTAGTTAAAGAACAATACTAAGCTTTTAATTAGCCACCTATATGTAAGCTAGTTTAGATTATGTTTAGGTAGCTATAAGCTGTGCGAAGATGCCATGCGTAATGCATGAAAAGCGTCTTCGCACATTTGTGTTTTTACTACACTTACGTTCACACACACACCAAAAAGAGAGGAATTAACGAATGACAGTGATTTTTAGCCAGTTGATGAATGGCCTTCAACTGGGTAGTATCTATGCTTTAATAGCACTAGGGTACAGCATGGTTTATGGTATTATATTACTATTAAACTTTGCACATGGCGATATTATCATGGTGGGCGCATATATGTCTTGGTTTGTTATGAACCAGCTAGGTTTACCACCAGCAGTGGCAGTTATAGCATCTGTTGCTACATGTACCTTGCTAGGTGTTTTGATTGAAAAAATTGCATACAAACCTTTGCGTGGCGCACCACGTATATCATTGTTAATTACTGCCATTGGTGTGGCTTTCTTTTTAGAATACGCTGCCTCTATGTTTTTAGGGTCTGGTGCTAAAATTGTGCCACCATACTTTGAAAACGAAGTTTACAAGGTGTTTGGTGCAAACATAAGTTTAACAGCTATTATTACTTTAGTTGTAACATTTATTTCCATGTTAGTCTTGACATTCCTTGTTAAAAAAACAAAACTAGGCAAGGCAATGCGTGCTGTTTCTGAGGATATGAGCGCAGCACAACTAATGGGTATAGATGTTAACAAAACAATATCATTTACCTTTGCGGTTGGCTCTGCACTGGCTGGTATAGGCGCAGTTTTATACTCAAGCTCATACCCACAAGCAACACCAACAATGGGCTCTATGCTTGGCTTAAAAGCATTTATCGCCGCTGTTTTAGGTGGTATAGGCTCAATACCTGGTGCTATGATAGGCGGTATAGCTATAGGTTTATCTGAGGCCTTTTTTACCGCTATAGGCCTTTCCGCTTGGAAAGATGCTGTTACATTTGGCATTTTGATTATAGTGCTTTTAGTAAAACCTACTGGTTTACTAGGGCATAAAATCCAAGAGAAAGTTTAAGGAGGGGATTAAAAATGAATACAAGTTACAAAAAAATCCCTATGCCTTTGCGTTATGGCATAAATACAGTGTTAATTGCAGTGTTGTTTGCATTAGTTGCTGTTTTGAGCACAAACTTTCTTTCCATTTACCAAAATAAAATGTTGCTTTTAGTTGGTATTAATATCATACTAGCAATTTCTTTAAATGTTGCAACTGGCTTTTTAGGTCAGCGACCACTTGGTCATGCTGGCTTTATGGCGGGTGGCGCTTACACATGCGCATTGTTTACAAAATACAGCACCTTGCCAGAGGGCATAAGCTTTTTTATAGGGCTTGTGCTAGGTATGATTATGGCAGGTATATTTGGCATATTAATTGGTGTGCCTGCTTTGCGCTTAACAGGTGACTACTTAGCTATTTTAACATTGGGTTTTGGCGAAATTATCCGTATCACTTTAAATAATATAGATAGTGTTCTTGGTAGAGATTTATTTTATGGTGCAAAAGGCCTTAAAAATATACCAAAATACTCTGATTATATAAGCGTGTTTATATGTGTTGTAGTGGCTTGTTTTGCTATACAAACTTTAATGAAATCTCGTCA
>CAYJJL010000031.1:0-5185 GCA_964370455.1 uncultured Faecalibacterium sp. | reverse complement strand
TATTGCTGGCCTTGCTGGTGGCTTATACGCTTGTTACATTGGTGTTTTAAACCCATCTAACTTTGGTTTTATGAAATCCATTGAAATACTTGTTATGGTTGTGCTAGGTGGCATGGGCTCTATTATAGGCTCTGTGCTTACTGCAACTGTGTTAACTGTTTTGCCAGAGGTATTGCGTGAAGTTGTTGTAGCGGATGCTCGCATGGTTGTGTATGCGTTAATATTAGTTTTAATGATGATATTTAAACCAGGCGGTTTACTAGGCGCTTATGATTTTTCTATGAGCCGTATACTTGAAAAAGTAATCAACTATAAATCTAAAACCAAACAAGCAAAAGAGGAGGGCAAAGCTAGTGAGTGATAAATTATATAGCATACCTAGCGGTGGTTTTTTAACTGAGCGTGATAAAAACTTTCGCCCTATATTAGATGTACGAGGCCTTGGTATAGATTTTGGTGGCTTGACAGCGGTTGATGATTTTAACCTTATGATAGGTAAAAATGAAATTGCTGGCTTAATTGGCCCTAATGGTGCAGGTAAAACAACAGTTTTTAACTTGCTAACTAATGTTTACCAGCCAACACGTGGTTCGATTTTAATTGATAATGTACCAACAGTAGGTAAAAAAACATTCCAGATTAACCGTATGGGTGTTGCACGTACTTTCCAAAATATACGTTTGTTCCAAAAAATGTCCGTTATAGATAACGTTAAAGTTGGGCTTAATGAATCTACAAAGTATGATTTAGGCTCTGCGATTTTACGTTTGCCAAATTATTGGAAAGCCGAAAAACAAGCTACAGAAAAAGCCATGCAATTGCTATCTATTTTTAATATGGAAGATATGGCGCACACATTAGCTGGTAGCTTGCCTTATGGTGCACAGCGCCGCCTTGAGATTATACGTGCGCTTGCAACCGAGCCAAAACTATTGCTTTTAGATGAACCAGCCGCTGGTATGAACCCATCTGAAACAGCTGACCTGATGAACACTATACGCAAAATTCGTGATGATTTTGGCATAGCAATTATGTTAATTGAGCACGACATGAGCCTTGTTATGGGTATTTGTGAGGGTATAGCAGTTTTAAACTTTGGGCGTTTAATTGCAAAAGGTACGCCAGATGATATACGTGGTAACCAAGCTGTTATCGAAGCGTATCTTGGCAAAAAGGAGGATTAAGCGTGGCAAATACAGTATTAAAAGTAGAAGATTTAAACGTTTACTATGGTGCAATACACGCAATACATGGCATATCTTTCCATGTTAATGAGGGTGAAATAGTTACACTTATAGGCGCAAACGGCGCTGGTAAATCAACAAACTTAAAAACAATTTCTGGTTTATTGCGTAGCAAAACAGGCGATATTATTTTTAGAGATAAAAGCATAAAAACTTTGCCAGCACATAAAATTGTACAGGCAGGGCTTGCGCACGTACCAGAGGGCAGACATGTGTTTTTACGCATGAGCGTGCTCGAAAACTTAGAAATGGGCGCATACACACAAAATAAAAGTACAATTGCACCTAACCTAGAGCGTGTTTTTGCACGTTTTCCACGTTTGAAAGAACGCCGCAAGCAAATGGCAGGCACACTTTCAGGTGGTGAGCAACAAATGCTAGCTATGGGGCGTGCTATGATGAGTGGTGCAAACATATTAATGCTTGATGAGCCATCAATGGGGCTTGCGCCTCTTTTGGTTGCAGAAATTTTTGAGATTATCAAAGACCTTAATAAAGAAGGCATGACAATTTTGTTAGTTGAACAAAATGCTCAAATGGCACTTTCTATAGCGCATCGTGCTTATGTTTTAGAAACAGGCAAGATAGTTATGGAAGGTACTGGTGCTGAATTATTAACTAACGAAAAAGTACAAAGCGCATATTTAGGCGGTTAAATTTACTGTTTTGTTGCTTTTAAATAGTTATTTTTTAAAAATTGTGTTACTTTAACACTTGAAATTTATAACTAAAACTGGTTTAATATATTGAGGTAGTATTCAAGTAATTGGATATCTTTAATTGTTTTGTGTACAACAATTTAACACTTTGTATAAGGAGAAAATAAATGAGAGAATATATTATAACAACGGATAATAACTCAGATTTGCCAGATGCTTTTTACGTGGAAAATAATTTACCAGTAGTTTTTCTTAGTTATAGCCTAAACGGTAAAAACTATGATTGGGGTAAAAAGGAACAATCTATAAAAGAGTTTTACGATGAAGTGCGTGCAGGTGGTATGCCTGTAACACAGCAAATTAACCCAGAAAACTGCAAAGCTATGTTTGAACCTATCGCAAAAGAGGGTAAAGATATTTTGCACATTGCTTTTAGCTCTGGTTTGAGTGGTAGTTATAATAGTAGCTGTATTGCAGCGGAAGAAATTAGAGAGCTATATCCAGATGTTAAAGTTGTAACAGTTGATAGCCTTTGTGCGTCAATGGGTCAAGGATTGCTAGTTTACGAAGCACTAAAACGCCAAAAAGCTGGTATGTCTATGGAAGATTTAGTAACTTGGCTCGAAGAAGTTAAAACTAGGGTTATACATGAAGTTGTGGTTGAGGATTTATTCCACCTACAACGTGGCGGTCGTGTTAGCAAAGCAGCAGCTTTTGTTGGCTCAGCGCTCGGTATGAAACCAGTTTTAAGCTTAAACAACGAGGGCAAGCTAAATGCGTTAAGTAAGCAACGTGGCAAAAATAAAGCACTTGCGACAATATCAGATAGTGTTGCTAAAAATATTTGCTTTGATGAAGGATACGAAACAGTGTGTATTACGCACAGCGATTGTATTGAAGATGCAAAAACTTTAGAGCAACAAATTAAAGAAAAAACTAAAGTAACTAATGTTATAATTAGTGATATAGGTCCAACAATTGGTGCACACACAGGCTGTGGCACTGTTGCGGTTTTCTACTTTGGTACATCTCGATAATTTACATTAAAAACAGCGCACTCACATGAGTGCGCTGTTTTTTGCAAAAAATTGATTTACAATTAAAATGCTTTTGGTTTTTGCAATTTTATAAGTGCAAAAACAATTTTAGCACCGTTAACTTAATGCTTAGCATTTTTTTTCATAGTTTTCGCAAAAGTGTGGTGTTTCTACACTTTGCTGAGTGTTTGAGGGACATTGCTGTGTAACTTTAATTTCCATTAATGTGCAATTAGAAACACCAGTGTGGTGCACACAATCTCTAACATCACAACATACACCTATATTATTCATAATCCTTACCACCTTTCATAAATATACATGTTGGTTTTAACATGTATATTTATTATGTGCAAATAAAAAGGAGATAATACATATTAGTGTATAGATTTTTCTGCATTTTTTTTGCTTCGTTCTACAAAAATGCGAACAAATTATAGTTAAAAGAAAATGTATTTTGTTTAAAGTAATCTAAAAAAACACAGGGCAGTTCTAAATTGAACTACCCTGTGTTTTTATTTTTTAATATTATTATAAAAATCTTCAAAATCAGTTAATGGCATTGGTTTTGCATAAAAATAACCTTGCGCAATATTACAACCAGCATTTTTTAAGAACTGTACTTGCTCAATAGTTTCTATACCTTCACATACTGTAAGTAGGTTTAGGTTTTTAGACATATTGATGATGGTGTGTATAACAAATTGTGCTTTAGCGTCTTCAACAACTTCATCAAGTAGGCTTTTATCAATTTTAATAACGTCAAAATTAAGTTCAGAAAGTAGCGATAGTGAAGAGTAACCAGCACCAAAATCGTCCATCGAAAGTTCAAAGCCTCGGCCGTGTAGGTTTTCAAATAAGTCTTTAAATGCTTCAGAGTTATCTATCATTGAAGTTTCGGTCATTTCAATCTCTATGTATTTATGAGGTATGCCGTATTCATCAACTATATTAGTAAGCGTATCAGCAAAGGTTTCATCAAGCATTTGTAAGCGTGAAAAGTTAACGGAAATTGGTATAAGGTCATAGCCTTTTTCAGAAAAACCTTTTAATATTTCACATACGCCACGTAGCATGTACTTATCAAGCTCCACTATAAAGCCTTCTTGCTCAAAAACAGGTATAAACTCGTTAGGGAATATAAATTTGCCACTCGCCATTTGCCAACGTACAAGCGCCTCTGCACCATAAATTGTACCATCACTTAGGTTGATTTTAGGTTGTAGATAAACTTTAAATTCTTTATCTTCAAGTGCTTGGTGCATGCTGTCACATATAAATGCAGTGTGCATTACTTGCTCTTTTATATTTTTATCGTAATCGTAAACACCGTCAGAGGATTTTGTCTTGCCAAGGCTATGTGTTAGTGAAATTGTATCAATGATATCTTCAATATCATTTTCGCCAGCTGGTATTAGATATCTGCTGTATCTAAACTTAAATTCTTTGTTACAAGCAGCACGTATTTTTTCGTTAACTTCGGATTCGTATAGTTCTTTTAGTGTTTTGGTGCTAACTAGCTCGTGCGCAGGGGCAAACAATAAAAATGTATCTGCCACTGTATGGGTGAAAAGCACTTTTTCGCGTTTTAACATACTAAAATCGGACATTGCTTTAATTATATTGTTGCCAATTTGGTAGCCAAAAAGTTTGTTTACAACTTTAAAATTAACAACATCGATTTTAACAATTGCAAAAGGGGTACGTTTATGCGCTTTTAATATTTTTTCAGCTTCAATTTTAAATTTCTTTTCGTTCATGAGGCCGGTTAAATCATCATAATATGCAGTTTGAGCTATTTCTTTTAAATATTTTTTATCAAGAGCTGCCATGCGAAACCAAGTTATAAGAAAAATCGCAATTAATTCAAGAATTAAAAGCCCAGCATTTAACAAAACAGCATTTGTATTTGCACTCAAAATTGCATCTGGTACAGAAACAACGAGGACCCAGTTAGTTGGTTCGATTTTATCAATTACAAAATTTCGTGTTTCGCCTGCGATGCTATAAGTTAAATAATCTTCATATGTATCAGAAAGCGCAATGGATATTAAATCATCTAGTTGCATACCTCTTGAAAAAGTCGCTTTGGTAAATATTTCATCAATTTTTGTGCCTGGCACTACGCCATCGTCGTTTGCTGTGGTAGCAACTACAGTAAATTGCGAATCTAGTATCATTGTTATGCCAGTAACAACAAAAGAGCTTTGTAATAATTAGCCAATATCGCTACTAGGTGTTTCCA
>CAYJJL010000030.1:13272-13642 GCA_964370455.1 uncultured Faecalibacterium sp. | reverse complement strand
CCGCACAGGTACACAAGCGTATTAACCATTTATATATGGCTTTTTAGGCAGTTCGGATTATATTTGAGCACCTAGCATATATAACATGGTAAACCTCAAAAGAAAGTGAGAGTTTATGTCTTTTATTATCACAGCTGTGGCGGCTATTTTAGTTTTTGGTTTGGTAATTGCCTTTCACGAGCTAGGGCATTTTGTGTGCGCAAAATTAAGCGGCATACAGGTAAACGAGTTTGCAATTGGTATGGGGCCAGCAATATTTAAAAAAATATACAAAGGCACACAGTATTCCATACGCCTTTTGCCAATTGGTGGCTATGTTTCTATGGCAGGCGAGCAAGGCATGGAAATAGCCCACGGCGCCACCGATACG
>CAYJJL010000030.1:3114-13262 GCA_964370455.1 uncultured Faecalibacterium sp. | reverse complement strand
ACTATAGTTATTGACGAAGTAGAGCCACTTATACCTAAAGAGCATCACACTGGGGTACCTTTTTCATCTGTTAGGGTGCCAAAGCGGGTTATTTCAATTGCCGCAGGCGCTATTATGAACTTAATTTTAGGTTTTATAATTTTATTGATTTTAGTGTTATCACAGGATTTAATAGGTAGCACAACTATACACTCCTTTGACGAAAATGCGTTAAGCGAGCAAACAGGGCTAGAAGTAGGCGATGAAATCATAGCTGTAAATGGTAGACATTGTTTTTTTGCTAATGATATTTTATACGAACTTAGCCGCACTGAGGATACAAGTGCAGATTTAACAGTATTGCGAAATGGCGAAGAAGTTTTGCTTGAGGACGTACAATTTGCCTCAGGCACAAACCCAGATGGCTCTACGTATATGGACATACAATTTATGTTTGTAGGGCACGAAAAAACCTTTTTTAACGTTATAACAGAAACTATTAACTTTGAATTTTACTATGCACGTGTTATAGTTACATCTCTAGTGGATTTAGTAACAGGCCGTATGGCTATAAATAATCTTTCAGGGCCAGTTGGTATTGTTAGTGCAATAGGCACAGCTGCTAGTTATGGTATTATAGATTTATTAAGCTTAGTTGCATTAATTACAGTTAACCTTGGTATATTTAACCTGTTACCTTTGCCAGCTTTAGATGGTGGGCAATTAGTGTTTTTATTAATTGAGGGCATAACAGGTAAACGTGTGCCATTAAAAGTAGAAGGTTATATTAACACTGTTGGTTTAGTGTTTTTATTAATGTTAATGATATTTGCAACCTATCAAGATATAATACGTGCATTTACAGGTGGTTTTTAATTTAAAATCAACTTAGAAAGGGATGTTTATTATGCATCGTGTAATAAAACCAGAAATTAAAATAGGTGGCTTAACCATAGGCGGCAAACACCCTATTGCGGTACAAACCATGTTAAATGTACCTGTGGAAGATATAAAAGGAAATGTTGAGCAAGCAAAGCGTTGCGAGGAGGCAGGTTGCCAAATTTTGCGTGTAACAGTGCCAAAAGCCGAGGATGCAAAACTTGTTGTAGCTTTAAAAGCGGCAGTTAACATACCTATAGTTGCAGATATACATTTTGATTACCGTGCAGCGCTTGCTTGCGCTGATGTCGGCGTTGATAAAATACGCATAAACCCAGGCAATATAGGCTCAGACGAGCGTGTAAAAGCTGTTGTTGATGCGTGTAAAAAACATAACACACCAATACGCATAGGGGTAAATGGTGGTAGTTTAGAGCGCAAAATTTTAGCCAAATATGGCGCACCAGTGCCAGAAGCTATGGTCGAAAGCGCACTTTATCACATAAGCTTGCTAGAGCATTACGATTTTAATAATACAGTAGTTTCAATAAAAAGCTCAAACGTACCACGCATGATGGAGGCATACCGCCAACTTAGTGCAAAAACAAATTATCCCTTGCATGTAGGCGTAACTGAGGCAGGCACACAGCAAATGGGCTTGTTAAAATCTGGCATGGGCATAGGTGGCTTGCTTATGGAAGGTATAGGCGATACTATACGTGTTTCGTTAGCACAAGCACCAGAAAAGGAAGTTGAAGCTGGATATAATATTTTGCGTGCAGTGGGTTTTCCGGTGGCGGGGCCTGAGGTTATAACATGCCCAACTTGTGGGCGCACAAAATATCCTTGTAGCGAAATTGCGCACGAGGTTGAACAACGTTTAAAGGGGTTTCCTAAATCTATAAAAGTTGCTGTTATGGGCTGTGTAGTAAACGGCCCAGGCGAAGCACGTGAGGCTGATATTGGCATTGCTGGCGATAAAGACGAAGCTTTGCTATTTGTACATGGTAAACCAATACGCAAGTTAAGAGGCGATATAGTAGGCCAACTTATAGACGAAATATATAAATTATAAAATTAAAAGCATTTTTTACAAATAAAAAATTAAAAAAGAAAGGAGAGGTTTTTTATGATGCCATTAGTGATTAACTTGTGGCCGCAATTTGCTGGTGATGCGGCCTTTATGGCAAGTTTTGGCGAAGTACTAGTTGAAAGCGCACGTATGTTTCGTGCACAGAAAAAAATAATATTTACTTTACAAAGTACAAAACCACTTGATGCGGCGTTGCTCTTGCGTTTAAAATCCTCTCTTGAGCCGTATTTTGGTGGTTTTTCGATATTTTTAGTAAACCGTTTTGCATATGTAAATATAACTGAAAACGCAGTGCGTGATATGATGGAGGAGCTTAAAACAGATGGGCTACCTATTAACGGTTTTTTACATGGTAGCGAAATAAAATTAAAAGAAGAAAATGTAATAATAACTGTAAACAAAGGTGTTAAAATATTAAAACAGGCTGAGTTTTCAAACGTTTTAGCAAAAAGAATAGGCGAAAGAACAGGCGTTGAGCCAAATGTAGAGCTAATTTGTACAGCAGATAAAAACGCTATGGAATTGCTCGAAAAACGCATAGAAGAAAAAGCGCCAAAACTTGAAAACTTTACAGCAAAACAACAACCATCAGCACAAACATTAGGAATAAAAGCGGTTGATTTAGAAGATAAGCCAGTGCAAGTATTCCACGGTAAATTCTTTAAACCTAAAGAGGTTACACCGCTTAAAGATATAGGACCAGACACAGGCAAATGTGTTTTTTGGGGAGATGTGTTTTTTACTGAGGTTAAAGGTAGCTATCGCAAAAGCTATAATGTTTCACTAACGGATTACACAGGCTCAATAGTAGTTAAATTGCGTGAGAGCGATGGCAATGATTACTCCAAGTGGGAAAATCTCAAAAAAGGTACAACGCTGCTAGTGCGTGGTGATTGTAGTTATGATAAATATGAGCGTGATTACGTTGTACATCCATTTGATGTAATGGTTATTGAGCGCTCACCACGTAAAGATAACGCTCCACAAAAACGTGTTGAACTACATTTGCACACTAAACTTTCTAGCATGGATGCATTTTGTGACCCTGGCCAAATTGTACGCACAGCGCATCGCATGGGGCACAGAGCAATAGCTATTACTGACCATGGTGTGTGCCAAGCGTATCCAGAGGCACTAAAAGCCGCTGATGAAATCCATAAAAAAGACCCTGATTTTAAACTAATTTATGGCTGTGAGGCATATTTTGTAGATGATATGCTACCGTGCGTTTATGGTGAGAAAGATATACCGCTAACAGGCCGTTTTTGTGTTTTTGATACGGAAACAACAGGGCTTGACCCAAAGGTGGAATACCTCACAGAAATAGCAGCAGTTATAGTTGAAAATGGTGAAATTATTGATGAATTTCAAACTTTTACAAAGCCGCCTAAACTTGTTAGCGAAAAAATAACAAAAATAACAGGCATAACAAATGATATGCTAAAAGATGCACCTAGCGAATCAGAGGCAATGGCGGCATTTTTACGCTTTGTAGGCGATGATGTTTTGGTTGCACATAACGCACATTCGTTTGATATGCGCTTTTTACGCATAGCAGCACAGCGTTCAGATTTAAAAGTAAATAACACATATATCGATACGCTACCTGTTAGCCAAGCGCTGTATCCTGGCCTTAGCAGTTATGCACAGGAAAAATTAAATAAACACTTTGAGTTACCAGCTTACGGCGCACATCGTGCACTGGAAGATACAAAAGCATTGGCAAAAATGTTTTGTATAATGCTAAGTGATATGCAAGAAAAAGAGATAGTTAATATTAGTGATATTAACACTGGTCTTGGTGGCAACAAAGAAGTGCTTAAAAAGAAGTATCATCATTTAATTATACTAGTTAAAAACCAAGTTGGGTTAAAAAACCTATACAAACTTGTTAGCCAGGCACATTTAAAATACTTTTTTAAAAAGCCACGTATACCACGTTCAGTGCTTAACAAATATAGGGAGGGGTTAATTTTAACCTCGGCGTGTGAAGCAGGCGAGTTGTACAGAGCAGTTGTCGAAAACCGCCCAGATAACGAGCTTAAACGCATAGCATCATATTATGATGTGCTTGAAATTCAGCCATACATGAACAACGAATTTATGGTGCGCAATCAAAAAGTTGAAAATATTGATGTTATTAAAGGTTTTAACCGCAAAATTGTTGAGCTTGGTGAGGCACTTAAAAAACCAGTTATAGCAACTGGTGACGTACACTTCCAAGACCCAGAGGATGCTATTTATAGGGCGATTTTACAGGCTGGTAGCGGTTTTAAAGATGCTGATAATCAGCCACCTATCTACTACCGTACAACTGAGGATATGCTCAAACAATTTGATTACTTGCCAAAGAAAAAGGCAATGGAGATAGTTGTTACAAACCCCAATAAAATTGCTGATAGCATAGATGGCAACTTGCGTGCCATACCTTATGGCACATATGCGCCAACAATTGAAGGCTCAGAAGAAGAGCTGCGTGCAAATACTTGGCAAAAAGCACGTGGGTACTATGGCGAAGTTTTGCCAGAACTAGTATTTAAGCGCCTTGAAAGAGAGCTTAACTCTATTTGTAACCATGGTTATGCTGTGCTTTATGTTATTGCAGAAAAACTAGTTACTTATTCAAATAAAAATGGTTATCAAGTAGGTAGCCGTGGCTCTGTTGGCTCCTCAGCGGTGGCGCACTTTGGTGGTATTTCAGAGGTTAACAGCCTTGAGGCGCATTATCGTTGCCCACATTGTAAATGGAACGAGTGGATAACAGATAACAGTTATGCAGATGGTTTTGATTTGCCTAGCAAAGATTGCCCACGTTGTGGGACAGAACTAATTGTTGATGGTCACGATATACCATTTGAAACTTTTTTAGGATTTTACGGCGATAAAGAACCTGACATTGACCTTAACTTTTCAGGCGAATATCAAGGCTATGTGCACCGCTATACAGAAGAACTTTTTGGTAAAGAATACGTGTTTAAAGCTGGTACAATATCAGGTGTGCAAGATAAAACAGCATTTGGATACGTTAAAAAATATTTGGACGAGCGTTCTTCAATATTGCACCGTGCTGAAGAAAATCGCCTTGTGCTAGGTTGCACAGGTGTTAAACGAACAACTGGCCAGCATCCTGGCGGCATGGTTGTTGTACCAAAGGGCTATGATATTTATGATTTTTGCCCTATACAGCACCCAGCAGATGACGTTAGTGGTGGGCTTATCACAACACATTTTGAGTTTAAATATTTGCATGATACATTGTTAAAACTTGATGAACTAGGGCACGACGTGCCAACGTTTTATAAGTATTTTGAGGAATATACAGGCGTACTAGTTGATTCAGTACCTATGAACGACCCTAAGGTTATAAGCTTGCTAATTAGTACGGAGGCTTTAGGTGTTACACCACAGCAAATCGAAAGCGAAACAGGCACTTTTGGCATACCAGAGCTTGGTACTAGCTTTGTTCGTGGTATGCTTTGCAAGGCGCAACCACAAAGCTTTTCAGACTTAGTACAAATTTCTGGCTTATCACATGGTACGGACGTTTGGCTTGGCAACGCTGAGGACTTAATAAGCGATGGCATATGCACAATTTCAGATGTTATAGGCTGTCGTGATAGTATCATGATTTATCTAATAAAAAAAGGGTTAGAGCCAAAACTTGCTTTTGATGTTATGGAAAAAACCCGTAAAGGTATAGTTGCAAAATTTGGTTTCCCAGATGGTGCAGAAGATAAAATGCGCGAATGTGGTGTGCCAGAATGGTATTTGGAATCATGCCGAAAAATAAAATATATGTTCCCTAAGGCTCATGCCGTTGCATATTTAATGGCGGCAATACGTTTGATGTGGTTTAAAGTTTATAAGCCACCAGCATTTTATGCTGTTTACTTTACAGTGCGTGGTAAAGATATTGACTATGAGGCCGCAATAGGTGGCACTACAGTTGCAAAGCAACAAATGAAAATAGTAAACGAACGTATAAAGCGTGATAAAGAAGAAAAACGCACAACCACTAAAGATGAAGATTTATTAGTTTCTCTACAGCTTGAAAACGAGATGATGGCACGTGGTTACGAATTTTTGCCAATAGAACTAGGCAAAAGTTACGCAAATAAATATGTGCTTGAGGGCGAAAAAGTACGTTTGCCATTTAGTGCATTGCGTGGCGTTGGCGAAACCGCCGCACTAGCACTTGAAAAAGCAACGATAAATGGGCAAGAGTATCTTTCCATAGAAGAGCTACACCATAATAGTGGCGTTGGTATGAGTGTTTTAGAAAAATTAAGCGCAGTAGGCGCATTAGATGGTTTACCTGAAAGCAACCAGTTAAGTTTTATTTAAGAAAAGATTATAAAAAAACTGGTCTTGCAGTTGCAAATATAACAACACGTAATCCGCCAGCAACACAAGAATTTATAGCAGCACTTGAAGTTTTTGAACTGGAGTAATTTTATAAGAAGTGTGAAATTAGGGAGGGAAAGTTAAATGCGGTTTAATTTAAAAGACAAGAATTTTGAAGATATTTACTTATCTATAGTATTTGCATTAGTTGGTATGTTTTTGTTTATAGGTAATGGTATAAGCTGGGAAACGCATGACGATCATTATATAGCTGAACTTTTGGCTACACGTGATAATGTGTTTAGCTTGTTTCAGCCAAAATGGTTTTCGTATATATTTGCGTATTTATATGCAAATATAAGCTCAGTAGAATGGTGGGCCATTGGACAGATAGTAACAAATTTTATTGCCATTGCTGTTATTTTATATGTTTTTATAAAAAAGTTTTCACGCATAGTTTGGGTAGCGGTTAGTTTAATAACACTTGTGGTAGTAGACCTCACAATGATACACGCTATGAACTTCACAAAAACGTCAGCAATGGCGGCAATAGCTGGTTTGATTATAATTAGTTACGCTGTTGATAACTTTGAAAAATTATCAAAAACGTCGGCGATACATTATGCAATTGGCACACTGTTAATAATTATATCAGCGGCATATAGATTTAATATGGCTTTGTTAATTTTGCCTTTTGGAACTATAATGGTTTTAATTAAAGCTGTTGAAACAAACGACAAAGGCGGTTTTAAAAATTTAATTATAAATATTTTTAAGGTAGGCAAATATGCACTTACATGTGTAATTATTATGTTTTTGGTTATGGCAGCAAGCGAGCTTATGTATACGACAGCAGAGCAAGAAGCACGGGCGCAACATGCAGCTAGTGCATCTGTGCAGGATTATTTTCACAGATATCCAAGTTATGAGCAAACAGTACAAGAATATCAAAAATTTGACATGTCAATGAATGATTTTAGAATGCTAACAGAGTGGAAAACAAAAGATGAAGATCTTTTTACAACAGAATTATTCGTAGAAATGCGAGATACTATGTATGATGGTAGCATAGAAAAGCAAGTATGGAATATCTTAATGGATGTTATCTTACAATTTCCACAAGTAGCATTTTTAATGTTTTTCATATTGTTTGTTATTTCAAATAATAAAACAAAGTTTAAAGTATTGCCGTATTTTATAATTGCAATAGCGCTTATGTCGTATATAGCAGTCAGAGGGCGTGTAGTGCCTCGTGTAATAGACCCAATATTCTTAGGTTTGTTTTTGTTTTCAGCATATATCATGTTAGATGAAAAATTATTTGCAAATCGTGATTTCTTACCATTTATCAAAAGCAATCCAATTAAACAAGGAGAGTTTACGATTAAACAGTTAGTAGCAAAAGAACCTCGTAGTAAAGTTGTATTATTAGCACTTGCTATGATTTTTGCTGTACCGACAATTGCAGATAGTGTGAATAATTGGAAAGTGCCTGATAATAAAAATTATAACAGCTCAATCTATGCACCAGTTTATCAATATATGATAGATAATGGGCAAGATAACTTTTTGTTACCGATTGCAAATTCTCATTTTGACAACAGAGATGCTTGTTATTCAATTTTTGAACCAAAACCTACAGATCTTTTTAGAAATTTATATTATATAGGTAACTGGACATCTTATATGCCTTATATGCAAACACGTGAGGAACTCGCAGGTATAGATAATTTGTTTTATGCCTTAACTCAAACAGATAATACCGTAGCAACACACGATGAGCACACTTACAATTGGCTTAAAGAACATGTAGACGAGAATGTTAAAATTTCACTAGTGCAAAGATTTACAGAGTTAGATGTTAGATTAATAGAATATTGTGCACCACTAGATATAAACAATGCAAAAGTTGCAAGCAGTGGTATTAAATTAGATTTGTTCGAATTTCAAGCTTTATCAGCTGAACATAAAGGCTCGCCAACAACTGATAGTTTTTGGATAAGCGGTGAGTTACCAGCTGAAGAAATGCAAAACTACTCACAATTATATTGTCATATAGTTGAAGGGGACGAACAATATACATATAAAGTTGGCGTAGATAAAGCTTCGTCTACTTTTGCCTCGAATTTATATGGTTTAGGTTATAAGTTTGATACTAAAGATGTGGAAGTTTATATTTTAGCTAAAACAAACGATGGCGAATTATTAAATGTATTGACGGTTATGTAGTTTAAAAGCGCACAAAGCTTATTTTAATCAAGTAAGTTTTGTGTGTTTTTTGAGAACAAAAAATAGTAAACCATATATTTCCAGTGCTCATTCTAATAAATTATAGTAGTTAAAAATATTGGCAAAATAAAAACCGGTGTTCTTAAAAGAAAAGAACTAGTTAAGTTTTATTTAAGTATACAGTTTTTTTAGACTTGCAATTGTATACATACGAGTGTATAATGGATGGTATGATATAAATTAGTTTTCTTTGCTAATGTTTTATATTTTCGTAATTTTTTAGAGCAAAGCAAAGGAAAAATCAGAAAAATCTATAAACCGAAAAAAATGCAAGCATTAATAATAAAAGTGGAGGACTTTACAAATGAGCAACACAAGAAAAACCGTTATCGCAAAAGCTATGAGTAACATTGAAAAAACAGCACTTTTAGGTTTGGATGGCATGATAGACGAAGTTTGGGAGCTAGTCGATAGCCGAACATCACCAACCGAGTTTGTAAAAATCACAAACATGAAAAATTTTGGCACAGCTATAACTGACCGAGGAACTGGTGGCATAGCAAAAGAACGTGTGTTAAAACGCCGCAGCTGTGGTGGTTTTGTTGCAAACACTGGCCGTGCAGTTGCTAGGTTTGGAACTGTTGATACAACATTTTTAGGCATGTTTGGCGAAGAACCACGTGATGTGCTTTTTGATGAATTTAAAGGTTATGCAAATTTAATTTCATTAGGCAACCCTGCAAACATACAAATTTTAGAATTTGTAGATGGTAAAATTATGATGGCTAACTTAGAAGAGCTATTAAATTTAAAATGGGAAAGCATGGTTGAAAAACTAGGCAAAGAAAAATTAGCAGAAGTTTTATGTAAAGATATTATTGGCCTTGGTTATTGGTCAAATATGTATGATTTTGAAAACATTTTAACCGAAATGGTAGACGTTTGCAAAGATAACGGCAAAACAAAACGTATTTTTCACGATTTTGCAAACCTAAATAAACGCACACCAGAAGCATTACTTGAAGCTTTAGCAAAAATGAAAGAGCTTGATTCAAAAATGCCACAAACTTTGAGTTTAAACGAGCACGAGGGCGGTATTTTGGCTAATGTATTAGGTGTGCCATACCCTGAAAACATCAACGACCCAGCGTCCATACAAGCAGCGCTTGATGCTGTTGTAGCTATGCAAGCAAAAATAGGCATAGATGAACTTGTTATACATACTTTGTTTTTTGCCGTAGCAGCAACAAATAATGAGGGCGCAGCGGCAGTTAAGCAAAATTATTGCGAAAACCCAGTTAAAACTACAGGTGCAGGCGATACATTTAACGGTGGTTACATGGTTGTGTCATTAACAGATTTACCACTTGCTGACCGCCTTGCAGTTGCAAACATAACTACACGCCACTATGTAGCAACAGGCAACCCACCAACAACACAAGAGTTTATAGCAGCACTTGAGGTTTTTGAATTAGATTAAAATTAATTGTTAAATAGCAATGCTCCATGTAAATGTGCCATTAGTGCATAAGCTTACATGGAGCATTGTTTAAATCTTGACAAAATTTCTAAAAAAGGATATTCTAAAAAAAGGATGATGACAATAGTATTATTTTAAATATAA
>CAYJJL010000030.1:0-3014 GCA_964370455.1 uncultured Faecalibacterium sp. | reverse complement strand
TATAAAACTGGTTCGGATTATATTTATCTGGCTAGCAAAATAGTGTAAAAAATAAAAAGAAATATAACGCAGATATAAAGAAAGCAGGTTTTTATGGCTGTAAGTGCAGTTATTGTTTCGGCGGGTAATTCTACCCGAATGGGCTTTGATAAATTAAAGGCGATTATAAATGGTGAAACAGTGCTTGCAAATAGTATAAGCGCTTTTGAAAAATGTGATAACATAACAGAAATTATACTTGTATACGGCAAAAATGAGGATTTTGTAAGAGCTGAGGGTGCTAAGTGCAAAAAGCCAGTGCTTTATGTAAAAGGCGGCCAAACTCGTGCTGATAGCGTGGTAAATGGTGTGCAAAAAGCCAGCGGAAATTATGTTGCCATACACGATGCAGCAAGACCTTTTGTAACTGATGAAATTATTAAAAACACTTTAAATTATGCTGTACAATTTGGTGCTGCAGCACCAGCTATACCAGTGGTGGATACAATTAAAAAAGCAAAAATAGCAAACGATGGTAAAGTTGTACCGCAAAACTGCGAGATTAAAAAAACACCGCAAAGAGCAAAACTTTACGCAGTGCAAACGCCACAGTGTTTTGATAAAAAATTATACTTACAAGCACTAAAAAAATTAAGCTCAAAACAGTTACAAAGCATAACTGATGATTGTAGCCTGTTTGAGCTTGTAGGTTTACCAGTTTACTTAACACAGGGGAGTATAGCCAACAAAAAAATAACAACAATTGAAGATTTACCTGCACAAAAAAAGGAGATAGATATGCGTATAGGGCATGGTTATGATGTGCATAAACTTGTGGAAGAACGCAAACTAATTTTAGGTGGCGTAGAAATACCTTTTGAAAAAGGCCTCTTAGGACATTCAGACGCAGATGTGTTAACACACGCTGTTATGGATGCTGTACTTGGTGCAATGGCACTGGGGGATATAGGCAAGCATTTCCCTGATAGTGATGCAAATTATAAAGGTGCAGATAGCATTTGCCTTGCTGGTGAAGTTGCAAAATTGATGCAAAAAAATGGTTACGCTTTGCAAAATATTGATGCAACTATATTGTGTGAAAAACCAAAACTTGCACCATATATTACGCAAATGCGTCAAAACTTGGCTGACGTGCTAGGCGTAGAGTTAGAACAAGTGAGTGTTAAAGCAACTACAGAGGAAAAACTTGGCTTTACAGGCGCTGGCGAGGGTATAGCGACACATGCTGTGGCATTGCTCTGCAAAATTTAATTTTTATTAACCACCTTGTAAAAAATAAACAAAAAAGTTTTATTATAGTGTGACAAATGCGAGTTTTTTTGTTTAAAAAATTATAAAATTATGATATACTACTAAATAAGTATATATATAGATGTTACAAAGTAGCATGCAAAGGTGGATATGTGTAAAAAAGGAGGCGCTTTTTTATGATGTTAGAGGAAATAATGTCAAGCTTCAGGGTTTTTAAATTAGCTGATTTAGTTGATATTTTTTTAGTTGCTTTAATGATTTATTACGTGTTAGGTCTTGTTTATAAAACACGTGCAGGGCAACTTGCTAAGGGTGCAATTGTTTTTTTAGTAATATATGTTATTGCATTTTCAGCACCATTGCGCACAGTTTTTTGGGTTATGGAAGGCATTATGCAAGTTGGTTTTTTGGCTGCTGTTATTTTGTTTCAGCCCGAAATACGCCGTGCTCTTGAGCAAATGGGGCAAACCGATAGATGGACAGCTAATCTTTTTCGTAACACACAAATTGACCCTAGCTTGCAAGGTAAATGGCGCACAGCCATTACCGCTATTTGCGATGCCGCAGAGCGTTTATCTGAAACACATACAGGCGCATTAATAGTGTTAGAGCGCAAAACCAATCTTTCAGAAATAGTGCGCACAGGTACAATAATTGATAGTAATGTAAACCGAGCCGTATTAGGCACTGTTTTTTATGATGGCACACCATTGCATGATGGTGCTGTTGTTATAAAAGATGGTATGCTTAAAGCGGCTGGTTGTGTTTTGCCACTTTCAAATAACTTGGATTCAGGCAAGGATATGGGCACACGTCACCGTGCAGCACTTGGTATTGCCGAAAACTCAGATGCTATAACTGTTGTAGTTAGTGAGGAAACAGGTATTATATCATTAACAAAAGATGGTATCTTGATACGTAATTTGGATAGACAGCGCTTATATAGCCAGTTGGAATCCACCATGATTGAAAAAGAGCCAGAGGAGAAAAAACAAAACTTTGTGGGCAAATTGTTAGAACAACTATTTATGCCACTTGCAAAAAAAGAGGGGGTAAAAAATGAAACAGATTAAAAAAGACCCCATACAAAATTTTGCGGAAAAAATCCGCGATAATAACACTGTGCGTTTTGTGCTTTCGCTAATAATTGCAGTGCTTTGTTGGTTGTTAGTTATAAATGTAGTTCAGCCTGGTACGGATATAACTTTATACGATGTACCAGTTAATTTTAGTTATGGCTCGGAGGAATATGCAAAAAATAACTTGCAAATTATAGGCGACCCACAGGAAAGTGTTAATATAACAATTGAGGGTGATGGTACAATAATAGGTAGTTTAAGCAAAGATGATTTTATTGTTTACCCTGATTATTCAAGCGTAAATAGCGCAGGCGAATCAAATTTAAATTTAATTGTCGAAGGTAGCTCTCAAGATGCTAGCCGTTTTACTGTATCTATTTCAGGCATAGTGCAAAGGGTAGATGTAGTTTTTGATTTAGTTATTAGCAAAACAATACCAATAGAAATAACAGGTGATGATTTAGTTATTGATGATGGATATGTTTTAATTAGCACAGAGATAGATCCAACAGAGGTTGTAATTACAGGCCCAAGTAGCGAGGTTAGCAAAGTATCAAAAGTATTAGCAGAAATTGTGCTACCAAATAGCTTAAACAGCAATATGATTGAAACAATAGATCTTGAATTTTTAGATAAAGATGGAAATCCAGTGGAATTTGTTTATACAAAATCAGATTACATGCA
>CAYJJL010000029.1:0-13723 GCA_964370455.1 uncultured Faecalibacterium sp. | reverse complement strand
ATCCTGTGGTAGTGATACCGTATCGGTTCGACCCCGATCACCGGCACTCATAAAAAAGGCTTCAAAACTTTATGTTTTGAAGCCTTTTTTATTTAAGAATTTTTACTTTTTATTGTTCTTTCATCTTTTTTAACTGCGCTAAATATGGCAAAAACATTATTAGCGAAATTAATGCAGTGCCAGCATCTGCAATAGCTTGTGCGTATTGCACGCCAGCTAAACCAACCACTCTAGGCAAAACTATAATTAAAGGCAAAAAGAATATGCCTTGACGTAGACATGAAAGCAACATTGCTTTGCCAGATTTACCTATACATTGAAAAAGCATACTAGAAATTGCGTTTATAGGCGTTAGTATGCCTACTAACGTTTGCGCATAAAACGCTGGTAATGCTATTGCAATAACATTAGGGTCATCACGAAATGCTGTGAGTAAAGGCGTTGCAAAAATAAAAAAGAAAACCGCTACAACTGCACTTAGCGCCATGCTTAACACAAGGGTAAAAATAGCGGCATAGCGCACACGTTTATATTTTTGAGCACCAAAGTTAAAACCCGCAACTGGCTGAAAACCTTGAGCTGTGCCTAATATGAAGGAAAATAAAAAGAACATTACACGTGTAACAATGCTCATAGCTGAAACAGCTTCATCGCCATATGCACCAGCAGAAATGTTTAGTAACAAGCCAGCAATGCTCGCTAAACCTTGGCGACCAAAGCTAGGTAAACCTGTTATTAAAATATTATTAAGCTCTGCCCATTTTTTTGAAAAGTATTTAATCTTAATTTTGCTTGCAGTTTTACCACGCAAAAACATTGAAAGCAAAATAAAAAAACTAATTATCTGGCTGACACCAGTTGCAAGGCCAGCACCGCCTGTGCCCATATTAAAACCAAATATAAACAATGGGTCAAGTGCTATATTTAGCAAACCACCACTAACAAGGCCTATCATAGCAAATTTTGCTTTGCCTTCATAACGTAAAACATTGTTGAGCACAAAAGAGCCCATCATAAAAGGGGCTGCTATTAAAATAAATCTGCCGTAATCAGCTGCATATGGTAAAATTGTTTGTGTACTACCAAGCAAGCTCATTAATGGTTCAAGAAAAATTAAACCAAAAACGCTTATCAAAACGCCTATTGACATAGCTGTAAAAAACGCAGTTGAAACAGTAGTAGATGCACCATCAACATCTTTTGCACCTAATTTACGGCTAATAATACTACCTGAGCCATGCCCAAATGTAAAGCTAATTGCTTGTATAAGCGCCATAAGGCTTGAAACTATACCTATTGCACCGCTGGCACTTGTACCTATTTGCCCTACAAAAAATGTATCCGCAAGGCTATATATACTTGTTACGAGCATGCTAAGCATTGTTGGTGCTGACAATTTGATTATCAATTGCGGTATTGGCGTTTCCACCAATAATTTAAACTGTTCGTCGTTTTTCGTCATTTGTAATTCCTTTTCGTTTTAATAATAAATTTTGAGCCTTATTTGCTAATAATTAACATGTACAAGTTTATCACAAAAAAATCAAAAAGTCGATATTTTGCATATTGCACAAACAAAAAGTGACATTTTTAGATACTTACACGTCAAAAACAAAGCTTATGTATATACAAAGCTTGTTAAAAACGCCAAAATTGATTAAATATGCTTGAAAAAAACATCATTACTAACTATAATAATCACATAAGGGAAATTCTGTTAAATTTAATTATATAAAATTATATAAATAATAATCACTTTAAAATTGGAGGAGCGCATTATGAAAAAGAGTACACAAACTTTAATCAAAGCTTGCAAATATTATACAATCACAGGTATTTCTGGTAAAGTTATCGAAGTTGCTTCTAGCGAAGAAAACGGTGCAACTATACGCCTTGGTGTTTACGGCAAAGCTCCAAACCAAGAATGGTCTTTTTTAAGCGTTGGCGATAGTGCATACCGCTTGCAAAACCGTGAAACAGGCAAAATGCTTGACCTTGTTTCTGGCGGTTCTTCAAACGGCACATGGTTACACCAATGGGAAGATGCTGGCTGCTCCTCACAAGTATGGGTGGTGGAACCTACCAACGACGGCCGTGTAAAAATTAAAAATCAACTTTCTTTAGATAAATGCGTTGACGTTGTAGACGCAAGCGTTGAATCTGGCGCACAACTACAAATTTGGGAAGATGTAAACGGCGATGCTCAAATTTGGACTATAGCTGAAATCAAAGCACCTGCTAAAACTGCTGCTAAACCTGCTGCTAAAAAAGCACCTGCAAAAGCTGCCGCTAAACCTGCTGCTAAAAAAGCACCTGCAAAAGCTGCCGCTAAGCCTGCCGCTAAAAAAGCACCTGCTAAAACAGTAGCTGCAAAAGTTGAAACAAAAGCTGAAACAAAACCTGAAACAAAAGTTGCAGCTGTAAAACCTGCCGCTAAAGTAGAAGCTACAAAAGCACCAGCTAAAACTGCAACTCCTGCTAAACCAGCTGTCGCTGCTAAACCTGCTGCTGCAGTTAAACCAACAACTACTGCTAAACCTGCAACTAAAAAATAATACCTTTAGTTGCAACTAATTAAAATCATCCCATTAATTTAAACTTATTGTTTTAATTTTTATTAACAAATTAAATTGTTTATTAGGTATGATTTTTTGAAATTAAAATTTATAAACACCTGTGGTAAGCTTTAATGCTATCCACAGGTGTTTTTTAATTTAAAACCATTTTAAAATTTTATAAAAAAAATAAAGTGCTATTATTATAGCACCTTATTTTAGTTAATAATTATTTTTTAGGGTTTTTCTTTTTGCCACGCATGTTGTGGTTTAAGATTTGTTTGCGTATACGCAAGTTTTCAGGTGTAACTTCAAGTAGTTCGTCCTGTGCTAAAAACTCTAGGCAAGCCTCTAGGCTTAGAGGTGTAACTGGCACTAGGCGCAAAGCATCGTCAGAGCCAGATGCACGTGTGTTTGAAAGATGTTTTGTTTTGCAAACGTTAACGTCTATATCGTCGCCAGTTGGGGTAGAACCAACTATCATACCTTCGTAAACTTTTGTGCCAGGTGTAACAATTAGTGTGCCACGTGCTTGAGCGTTAAACAAGCCATAAGCAACAGCATCGCCTGTTTCAAAGCTGATTAATGAACCAGTAGAGCGTGTTGTTATCATGCCTGTCCATTCAGCATAGCCATCAAAAATTGTGTTTAATATACCCTCGCCATGTGTATCAGTTAAAAACACATTGCGGTAGCCAAAAAGACCACGGCTAGGCATACGGAACTCTATACGGCTACGTGTTTCGCCAAGAGGTTGCATTTGTTGTAAAATTGCACGGCGTGAGCCAAGCTCTGTCATAACTGCGCCTTGGTATTCAATAGGCACATCAATAACAACAACTTCCATAGGTTCGTATGTTTTACCATCAATAACTTTTGTTAAAACTTGTGGTGGTGAAACTTGTAATTCGTAACCTTCACGGCGCATTGTTTCTATTAGTATAGAAAGATGCATCTCACCACGACCCATGACACGGAAGCTATCAGATGTTGCGGAGTCCTCAACTTTTAGGGCAACGTCTTTTAACAATTCTTTGTGTAGACGGTCACGGATTTGGCGGCTAGTAACATATTTACCCTCACGGCCTGCAAATGGGCTATCATTAACGGCAAATGTCATTTCAACAGTTGGGTCGTTAATTTTTAAGAAAGGTAATGCCTCAACGTTACTAGATGCACAAATTGTGTTACCAATTGTAACATCAGGCAAACCAGAGAAAGCAACTATATCGCCAGCGCTGATTGTTTCGCAAGGTACACGACCATTAGCTTGGAAATCGTAAAGTTTTGTTAAACGGCCTTTCATGCGTATGCTTTCGTCATGCCAGTCGCAAGCAACAACTTCTGCACCAACTTTTAATGTACCGTTTGTGATACGGCCAACACCTATACGGCCAACGAACTCGTTGTAATCAACGCTAGAGCATAGCATTTGGAAAGGTGCTTCTGGGTCGCCCTCTGGTGGGGTAACAGTATCTAAAATTGTATCAAATAGTGGGATTAAATCTGTGCCTAAAGTATCAGCATCAAGGCTAGCTGTACCCTCACGGCCACAGCAGAATAACATTGGGCAATCAAGTTGTTCGTCAGTTGCGCCTAGCTCCATTAACAAAAATAGAACTTCGTCAATAACTTCTTTAATACGTGCGTCAGGGCGGTCAACTTTATTTATAGCAACAACAAGGCTTAGGTGTTGTTGTAATGCTTTTTGCAAAACAAAGCGTGTTTGTGGCATGCAACCTTCAGCTGCGTCAACCAAAAGCAAAACGCCGTTAACCATTTTTAAAACACGTTCAACCTCACCACCGAAATCGGCGTGTCCTGGGGTATCTACAATGTTGATTTTTACATCTTTATATTGGCAAGAACAGTTTTTTGCTAAAATTGTGATACCACGTTCACGCTCGATGTCACCGCTATCCATAACACGTTCAGCAACAACTTGGTTATCACGGAAAGCGCCACTTTGGCGAAGCATAGCGTCCACAAGCGTTGTTTTGCCGTGGTCAACGTGGGCGATGATGGCAATATTGCGCAAATCATTACGGAGCATAAAATAAACCTCACTATATCGTTGTTAAAATTTAATACATAAAATCATATATTATCATATTTGTAAATTTGCCCATTTATAGGCAACCTATATAGTTTAAATCAAATAATGTCTTTTGTCAAGAATTCACAAAAGAAAAAAGTAAATTTCAGCGTTTTAACGGTTTAAAAAATGTCAAAACTCAATAATTGAACACAATTGCATAAGCTAGGTTGATAAATACAAGCTACATATATTAACAAAACAAAGTTATTTTTCGTTTTGTTAATATATATTAATTAAAATAAACCTGTGATTTTGCCCTCGCCGTCAACATCTATACCTAAAGCCGCTGGTTTTTTTGGCAAACCTGGCATTGTCATTATATCGCCACAAAGTACAACTATAAAACCAGCACCAGCTGAAAGCCTAGCCTCGCGCACATTCATTGTAAAACCTGTTGGTGCGCCTTGTAACGCCATATTATCACTAAAGCTATATTGTGTTTTAGCAATACAAATTGGTAGGTTGCCAAAGCCCATTTCTGTAAACTTTGCAAGAGATTTTTTTGCCACTGCACTGTAATTAACACCATCTGCACCATATAGTTTTGTGGCAACAGCCTCAATTTTTGTGGTAAGTGCATCGCTTAATTCGTAAGGGTGTTTAATAGTGCTAGTGCTCATTGCATTAAGTACATCTTGCGCAAGCTCTAAACCGCCCTCGCCACCTTTTGCAAATACCTCACATAATGAGCATTTAACGCCTTGTTTTTCGCAATGTTCACGCACAAAAGCTTGTTCTTCAGCTGTATCGGTTGGGAATGCATTTATTGTAACAACTAAGTTTAAGCCAAATTTATTTTTTAGGTTATCAATGTGTCTATCTAGGTTTGCAATGCCTTTTTTAAGTGCCTCAAGGTTTGGTGCGTTTAAATCTGCCTTTGCAACGCCTCCGTGGCTTTTTAGTGCACGTATAGTTGCAACAAGTACAACAGCCTCAGGTGCTATATTTGCCGCACGGCATTTAATATCAAGGAACTTTTCAGCGCCAAGGTCAGCACCAAAGCCAGCCTCAGTAACAACATAATCAGCTAAAGAAAGGCTAAGTTTTGTTGCCATAACACTGTTGCAACCATGTGCAATATTTGCAAAAGGGCCGCCGTGTATAATTGCTGGATTATTTTCAAGTGTTTGTACAAGGTTTGGTGCAATAGCATCTTTTAAAAGTGCTGTCATTGCGCCTTGTGCACCAATTTGTTTTACAGTAACAGGCATATCATCATAGGTATATGCGCATACAATATTAGCAAGGCGTTCTTTAAGGTCGCTAAGGCTTGTTGCTAGGCAAAACAAAGCCATAATTTCGCTCGCAACTGTTATATCAAAACCATCCTCACGTGGTGTACCGTTAATTTTACCACCTAAACCATCTAAAATAAAACGTAACTGGCGGTCATTCATATCCATGCAACGCTTCCATGTAATGCGCCTAGGGTCAATATTTAACTCGTTACCTTGTTGTATATGGTTATCAATAAGTGCCGCTAAAAGGTTGTTTGCTGTGCCAATAGCATGTAAATCACCTGTGAAGTGTAGATTGATATCCTCCATAGGTACAACCTGTGCATAACCGCCGCCAGCCGCACCGCCTTTAATACCAAAAACAGGGCCAAGGCTAGGCTCACGCAAGCAAAGCATAGTTTTTTTATCAAGCCTACACAAAGCATCTGCAAGGCCTGTGCTTACTGTAGTTTTGCCCTCACCTGCTGGTGTTGGGCTAATTGCTGTAACAAGTATAAGTTTACCTTGTTTTTCAGCATTGATTGCTTTAGGGTCAATTTTTGCTTTTGTGTGCCCATATGGCAAAACATGCTCTGGCGCAATGCCAAGAGAACTTGCAATTTCTGTAATTGGTTTTAATGTTGCGCTTTGAGCAATTGCGATATCACTTTTCATTGTTAAAACTCCTATAAAAAAACAAAAAGGCAACCTGCTGCTATTGCAAGGTTGCCCAGACGGTCGGCTTAAAAGTGTTCCGCTGCCTTGTGGTGCTCCACAAATCCGTCAGCAAATCGGAAACCTATATCGTAATACTAGCATAGCAAATGTTGTTTGTCAAGCACAAACTACATTATAAAAAAATTGCACAAAATTGCGTTATAAAGATTAAGTTTTATGCCAATTATGCGAAAAAATCCTTGAAATTGACATAAGCTGTGTTATACTAAAGAGGAAGGAGAAATGTATTGCAAAAGGAGGTGTACTACATGGGAAAGATGGCCAGTAGGGTTGTTAGGCGCACTTTTATAGCAGCGTTTTTATTAAGTTTGCAAGTTGCATGGTTGCTTATAGTTTATCAATCATTGCTTGAATATGCCTCGTGGATAAACTTTTTCTTTACATTAATAAGTTTTTCACTGGCAATTAGCATTGTTCGTAAAGATTGCAACCCTTCGTATACAATTAGCTGGGTATTGCTTATCGGATTTTTGCCATTTTTTGGTGGGCTTATGTATTTAGTTTTTGGTGATAAACGCCCCTCTAAAGAAATGCGAAAGCGTATGGAAGAACAACAATCAAAGCATAAAATTGATGCTGAGCAAAATGAAACCATAGTTAAAGAAATTAATGCGTTAATGTCCGAGCGCAAACAATCCACAAGCTCATACATTAAAAATCACGGCGGTTGCCCACCGTGGAAAAACACTAAAGCAAAATACTATGCGCTTGGCGAGGAAATGTTTGCAGATGTTATTGAAGATTTAAAAACTGCTAAAAAATTTATTTTTATAGAGTTTTACATGGTTTCTGAGGGTAAATTGTGGCAAAAAATTTATGAAATTTTAAAACAAAAAGCACACGATGGTTTAGATGTGCGTTTTGTTTATGACGATGTAGGTAGTATACACTCATTACCAGATGGTTTTGTAGAGGAGCTTAAAAACAACGGAATTAAGTGTTTTCCGTTTAACCCTGTAAGTCCTTTGATATCCATGGTTATCAACCACCGTGACCATCGCAAAATTGTAGTTGTAGATGGCAATGTAGCTTATAACGGCGGTAATAACCTTGCTGATGAATATATTAACGAAAAAAAACGTTTTGGACACTGGAAAGATACAGGCGTGCGCCTAGAGGGCGCTGCCGTTTGGAATTTTACAGTTATGTTTTTAAATTTGTGGAACTCTTTTTGTTACACAGAAAACTGCTATGATATGTACAGACCAGATGAAAATTTTATACAAACAGTGCAAACTGATGGTGTGATACAGCCCTATAATGACTCCCCTCTTGATGATGAAGATTTAGCTGAAAACGTTTACCTTGATATAATAGGTCAAGCAAAAAAATATCTTTATATTTTCACACCATATCTTATTATTGGGCATGGCATGCTAAATGCCTTATGCCTTGCAGCAAAGCGTGGTGTTGATGTGCGCATAGTTACACCCGATATACCTGATAAAAAACTGGTTTTCCGTTTAACACGCTCGTACTATCCACCATTATTAAAAGCAGGTGTTAAAATTTACCAATACACGCCTGGGTTTATACATGCAAAAAGTTATGTTTGTGATGATAACATGGCTGTTGTTGGCACAATAAACATGGATTATCGCAGTTTATATTTACAATTTGAATGTGGCACATTACTAATGTATAACAGCCAAATAGCTGAAATAAAAAAAGATGCACTTGCTATTTTTGAAAAAAGCAAACTAATAACTATGGATGATTGCCACGACACCGTTATTGGCAGTTTAATTGATGACCTTTTACGAGCAGCAAGCCCTATGATTTAAATTGGCTCATTTAGGGTGTATAGTTTTCGCGTTTTTTTAGAGCGAAGCAAAGAAAAAATCACCAAAAATCTATAAAATAATTGTCAAACTAGCATATAGACTTTTGCATCACAAAATGATAGAATAAATAAATAGCTGTGCACATAGCTATTTATTTTTCTCCACAAATGGAAAGCTTTCCATTTGTGGAGAAAAATAATATTAAAATGATTACACACATTAAATATATAAAATATATTTTAGCATTTATTTGCACTAAAAAACTTAATTTGTTAAATGCATCACCTTTTAATTGCTTTTTATCTAACGACTTATTGCGGCTTATTTTTATCCAATTACTTAGTGGAGGTTTTTATATGGATATTTTAAAAGAATATATAAGTAAAATGACACTTGAAGAAAAATGTTCTTTGCTTTCAGGTGGTTCTTTTTGGTATACTCAAAAAATAGACCACTTAAGTATACCACAAATTATGCTTACAGATGGCCCACACGGGCTTAGAAAACAAAATGAAACTGCCGACCATTTAGGCATAAACAAAAGCGTCAAAGCCACTTGTTTTCCTAATGCGTGTGCAATTGGTGCTTCATGGAATAAACAACTTATTGAAGAAATGTCTAACGCACTAGCGCAAGAATGTTTAGCTGAAAATGTAAGTGTTATTTTAGGACCAGGTTTAAATATAAAGCGTAGCCCCCTTTGCGGTAGAAATTTTGAATATTACTCAGAAGACCCTTTTGTTTCCTCACAACTTGGCAAGCACTTTATTTTAGGATGTCAAAAAAATGGCGTAGGTACTTCAGTAAAACATTTTATAGCTAATAATCAAGAAACACGTAGATTAACGCTAGATGTAAATGCAGACGAAAGAACCTTGCGTGAAATTTATTTTGCAAGTTTTGAAACAGCTATAAAGGAGGGCAAGCCGTATACTGTTATGTGTGCTTATAACAGCTTAAATGGTGAATATGGCGCAGAAAACACCCACTCCCTAAAAGAAGTTTTACGTGATGAATGGGATTATGACGGCGTTGTTGTAACGGACTGGGGTGGTGTTAATGATAGGGTAAAAGGCTTAATTGCTACAATGGATTTAGAAATGCCCTCTTCTGGCGGTGTTAACGACAACATAGTTTTTGAGGCTGTAAAACATGGTAAATTAGATGAAAAATATGTTGATGAAAGTATACTTCGCATTTTAAATTTAATAGAAAAAACAAAAAATGCTCGTCACAAAACACATACTTTTAACGAAGAACACAGTAAAAAAATTGCATATGAAATGTGCTGTGATAGCATTGTTTTATTAAAAAACGAGGCAAATATTTTGCCACTAAAACCTAGTGAAAATATTTTAGTAGTGGGAGCATTTAGCAAAACACCACGGTATCAAGGTGGTGGTAGCTCGCACATTAACCCTTTGTTTTTAACTAATGCATTTTGCGAGATGCAAAAAATAGGCAACGTAGAATATAGCATAGGTTTTGAAATTTTAGATGAAGAACTAGACGAATATAAGGCAAAAGACGTTTACAAAAAAGCTGAAAAAGCTGATAAAGTAGTGGTTTTTGCTGGGCTTTCTGAACGATATGAAACAGAGGGCTTAGATAGAAAACACATAGAACTTGCAAAATGTCAATATGAAGTTATTCTTAATTTAAAAAAATACAACCTAATTGTAATTGTAGTATTAAACAATGGTTCTGCGGTAAATATGCCTTGGATAAATGATGTGAAAGCTATAGTTGAAAGCTATTTGCTCGGCAGTGCTGGCGGTAAAGCTCAAGCTGATATTTTATATGGCATTAAAAACCCAAGTGGTAAACTAGCCGAGACCTTCCCTAAAAAAATTGAAGATACGCCTTGCTTTTTAAACTTCCCTGGTGAGGGATATAAAGTAAAATATAACGAAGGTGTTTTTGTTGGTTACAGATATTATGACACCAAAAAAATTGAAGCACTTTTTGCATTTGGGCATGGGTTAAGCTACACGAATTTTGAATATAGCAACTTAAAATTAAATAAACAAATTATGACAGATACCGAAGAACTTATTGTTTGTGTAGATGTTAAAAACACTGGCGATGTAAAAGGCAAGGAGATCATACAATTATACATACACGATAAACAAACCGCCATTACAAGGCCATATAAAGAATTAAAAGGTTTTGAAAAAATCGAACTAGAAGCAAGCGAAACTAAAACTGTTACCTTTACCTTAAATAAGCGTAGTTTTGCGTATTTTGACATTAACAGTAACGATTGGGCAGTGCAAAATGGGCAGTTTGATATTTTGATTGGTAAAGCGTCAGACAATATAGTTTTAAGCGAAACTGTTACAATTAACTCAAGCTTTTTACCACGTGTAATATTTCACGCAAACTCAACTTTCCACGAGTTATACTCACACCCTAAAACACATAAACTTGGTGCTGAAATGATGGAATATTTTAGAATTAATTCAGGTATTGATTTTGAACTTGGCGATAATGCTGATGATTTTGCATTTAATGTAATTAGTGATTTTCCGCTAAAGACACTTTTACAAAAGGTGAGTTTTCGCCAAAAGAACTTGAATTATTAATAAATAAAGCAAATAAACTATCCACAGCTAAAAATAAGTGTTAATATTTATTTTTACAACACACAAATCAATTAAAAGGTGCAACATGAAAAACGATGCAATTAAAAAAGAAAATTTATACGAAAAACCTCTTTTAGATGTTTACATACCAGCAAACAACAAAAATGTTTTTATTGGTATGGAAAAAGAAAACGCTGAGCTACCATTATTTTGTGATATTAAAGATAAACTCCCCCGCCCTTTTTTAACTGGCCGTGAGGATTTAATAGATGTATATTATAAAGCGTGGGAAATTGCTTTTTCCAACCTAAAAAAATGTGGCAATGGCTTTGTCAAAAATTATATAGATACAGCATTTAACGATTATATTTTCCTTTGGGATAGCGCTTTTATGACGCTTTTCGGGCGCTATGCAAACCACATATTTAATTTCCAAAACACGTTAGATAACTTTTACTGCAACCAAGAAATAGATGGTTTTATTGGTAGAGAATTACACAAAGAAACAGGCACAAATAGATATCATAGGTTTGACCCAGTTAGCACAGGTGGCAACCTTTTTGCATGGGTTGAAATTGAATATTATAAGCAAGAAAAAGATACTGAAAGGCTTTCAAACGTGTTTCCTGTTATATTGGCGTATCACAGATGGCTTAAAATGCACAGAACATGGCAAGACGGCACATATTGGTCAAGTGGTTGGGGATGTGGCATGGATAACCAAATGCGCGTTTCTCAGGAGGTTTATGATTATTCGTTCCATGATCATTTAACATGGCTTGATGCATGTATACAACAAATTTTAAGCGCTGATATGCTAATTGAAATGCATAAAATTTTAAATAGCAAAGAGAATATAGATGATATAATACAAGAAAAATCATTATTAAAAAAAGTTGTAAATGAAAAATTATGGGATGAAAAAACAGGGTTTTATTACGATGCTAAACGTGACGGCACTTTAGTAAACAATAAAAGCATAGGTGCATATTGGGCTTTAATTGCAGGCATTTGTAGCGAAAACCAAAAGCAAGAGTTAATTGCTAAACTACGTGATGAAAACGAATTTATGACAAAAAACCCTATACCTACAATGCCAAAAAGTAATAAATATTTTAATGAGGATGGCGATTATTGGCGTGGTGGTGTTTGGGCGCCTATGAACTACATGGTATTAAAAGGTTTAGAGCGTAATAATTGCACTGATTTATCTTATGAAATTGCACGTAGGCACTTAGATACAGTAACTAAAGTTTATGAGGAAACTGGCACACTGTGGGAAAACTACTGCCCTAACAAAGTGGCAAAAGGTTCTCCCTCCAAACCAAATTTTGTTGGCTGGACAGGCCTAAGCCCTATTTCAATTTTTATTGAATATCATTTAGGCATTAAATTTGATTTAAACAATAATATTGTTATTTGGGACATTAACAACTTAAATGAGCACGGTATTGAAAATTTATATTTTAATCAAAAACCAATTTCGCTACATTGCAAAGCGAGGCAAAGTAAAGACGAAATGCCACAAGTAACCGTTACAGGTTTAAAGGAAAAAACTTTGCTTATACGCTGGAATAATGAGGAAAAATTAATTTAGATTTGTTAATAAATTTGCTTTATTTACACTAGTATGGTAAATTAGATATAATTTTTAATATAGATTTTTCGTGATTTTTAGAGCGAAATGAAGAAAAAAGCTCAGAAAAATCTATATGTTACACTACAATACTAGCAATCAATAACAGCGCAACGGAGGTGTCGTATGAGTGCAATACATAATGTCGCTAAGCTAGCAGGCGTCGGCGTTGGCACTGTTTCCAGAGTTTTTAATAACTCAGGTTATGTTTCTGAAAAAACAAGGCTAAAGGTTGAGCAAGCTATAAAAGAGCTAAACTATGTACCCAATGCTTCAGCCAAAAATTTAATAACTAATTTAACAAATACAATAGCCTTGGTTTTACCAACTATAAATCATCCATTATTTTGTGAACTTGCATTTTATATTGAACAAGAGCTTTCAACTAAAGGCTTTAAATTGATGATTTGTAATTCAAAATTTGAAAAAGCAAAAGAGCTTGAATTTATAAAAATGCTTAATGAAAAACGTATAGACGGAATTATTTTTATATCTAACAGTGACATCGAAAACGAGCTACCACAAAATTTGCCAATAGTTACAATAGACAGGCACTTTTCTAACGAAATGGTTTATATTTCGTCTGACAATTACATTGGCGGACAGCTTGCAGCACAACATTTAATTGAAAAAGGTTGTAAAAAACTAGCATTTATCAGCGACTTTGTACATATCAATACCGAAGTGCATAAAAGAAAAAATGGTTTTATTGATAAAGCAACCGAGCTAGGCTTCGATACCATTATTATCGATAACGAAAATTTGCAAGAAGTTGAAAAAACACTGAGTAACGAGCTACCTAACATTGACGGTATTTTTGCGATTAATGACATTTTAGCAATTCAATGTCTTGGTATTTTTAATAAAAACAATCTTAAAGTGCCACAAGATATAAAAATAATAGGCTATGATGGTTTAACAACGCATTTTCCGCAATATATGGCTTTAACTACAATTAAGCAACCTATGGAAGAAATGGGTCGATTAAGCGCAAGGCAAATAATGAACATTGTACATAAAGTGGAAACCGAAAGCAGACATATTTTAGATGTTGAGCTAGTGCAAGGCACAACCACTTAGCCTATAAAACAAAACTACAAAATACCTATT
>CAYJJL010000028.1:0-13791 GCA_964370455.1 uncultured Faecalibacterium sp. | reverse complement strand
ACTAGAAAGTCTTATAATAAACTGGTTTTCGTTTACTAAATCTGTATCAACTATGCTTTCTTCAGCAAGGTCTGGCAGGTTAGGCTGTGCGCTTTCAACAGCTTTGCGCAAATCATCTTCAACAGTATCAATAGTTAAATCTAAATCAAAAACAACAGCAATAACACTAACACTATTCATGCTTTGGCTAGTGTAATAATCAATATCTGGTAGTGTGCTAAGTTCGGCCTCTATAACTTCACTAACGTTTTTTTCAACTTCTTCTGGGGAGGCGCCAGGGTATATTGTTATAATAGTTGCAACAGCAGCGGCTGTATTTGGGTTTTCTTGTTTGGGGATAGTATAATAACTAAATAAACCCATTATAACAATAAATAGGCACACTAACACCACAAACAATCTATTTTTAATTATTAGCTCAATAAACTTCTTCATTCTACCACCGTTACTGTGTAACCATTTTTAATGCTTTTCATGCCTTGGCTAACAATTTGCTCGCCGTTTGTAATGCCACGCACTAAAACCTCATCATTATTAATTTGCATAATTTCTATATCTTTACGCACTGCTTTGCCATCTTCCACGGCAAAAACATAGCTTAAACCATCGTTTAAAATTATATTTATAGGTAGCCAAACACCAGTGCTATTGCCAGTTATTATATTAACCGAAACAAGCTCGCCTATAAGTAAATCATCTGGTGCAAGGTCTATTAAAACACGTGTTAAATATGTGCGTGTTTGTTCGTCAGGCAAAACTGAAACATTTAAAATTTGACCATCGTAATCAGTACCTTTTATATTTACAATTGCATTATCACCTTGTTTTATATCCTGCGCCTCAAGGGCGGAAATACCAAACTCCGCAACCATACCATCTGAGCCAATAACGGCAACAGGGGCAAGCGGTGTAGCTATTGAGCCAACTTTGCCAACAACTGCTAAAACAGTGCCAGATGATTTTGCGTAATAGGTTAAATTTTTAAGGTCGGCTATGCTTTCGGTGTATTCGGTCTGTGCTCTTTCATAGGCGGCAATTGAGCTATCATATTGTATTTGTTGTGCATTTACCTCAGCGTTGCTCGCATCTACCTCAAGCTGAGCTTGCGCAGTGGCAGAGTCATAGAGCGCTTGATTTGTGGCAACACTTGCATTTGCTGTTTGTAGCCGAAGTTCAGCTTGTGCTTTGCCAAGCCTAACTTCTTCGGCTGTTAAGGCTGCTTGTGCATTGCTTAGTGTTAGTTGATTAGTATCGTTTTCACTTTTAGCGGTATCGTAGTTTGATTGTGCTGTTGCAAGGTTAGCATTTGCAGCGTTTAGTTTTTCAGTGACAGCAATTTTATCTGGGTCTGTATCTGGAGCGTCAGGGTTTGTAGCAGTAAATTCATCGTATTCAGTTTGCGCTATTTGCTGTTCTAATGTGGCATCATCCAACGCAGTTTGTGCTGTATTTAACGCAGTGGTGCTAGTTTCATATGCGGTTTGTGCGTTTGCAACAGCTTGTACTTGTGGTTGCAACAAGGTGTTTATGTTATCAAGGTCGGTTTGTGCGCTTTGTGCATCTGCACTTGCGGCATCCAAACTAGCTTTTGCATTAATAGCATCTGGGTTATTATCCCTAGCTTGTATTGCAGCTGCTAAATCTATCTGTGATTTTTCTAAATTAGCTTTTGCCGTATCTGCGCTTGCTTTTGCAGTGTCCATAGTATTTTCGCTTAAATCAACACGCTCTTGTGTGGCTTGGCCGTCTATAGTGGCTATGCGCTCGCCAGCAAGTACATAATCGCCCTCTTTTACATATATATCAGTAATTTCGCTTATATCGGCAAAAATTGCTTCTTCGAGGGTATCGGGCTGTATAATGCCTGCATATGTTAAAAATTCGTTTTCATCGGCAGATGTAGCTGTAAAAACTTCTACCGAGTAAATAATTTCATCTGTTTCTTGTGTGTTTGTGGTTTGTGCATCGCCACCTGTAAAATATACGATTAATGTCACTACTAAAACAAAAATAGCAATTATAGTAATTACTAATTTTTTTGTAGGTTTAAATGTGCTATTATTTTCCAATGTTTATTCCTCGTTTTTTAATTTTATGTTATATATGTAAGTTTTAAGTTAATGATAACACATTATAACAAAAATAAAAAGTATATTACCAAAAATCTCTTGTTGTGAGAACAATTATTTACAAGTTTAGCTGTAAGTCATTTTTAATTATTACTGAAAAATGTATTTTTTAAAAAAACTAAAAAACAAACTGCCGCCGTATTGAACAGGCGACAGTTTGTTTTTTATTTTCATCGTGATATGTGCTATTTAGGTTTTAATTTCGTTTTAATACTTGTAAATTGGTTTATTTTTAAAGTAAAAATAAATACAAACAATTATAGCTAAAAGTTCAGCCACAGGTATAGCGAGCCAAACGCCGTTTAAACCAAATATTTGTGGTAAGATTAAAAGCGAAATAACTATAAAAACTAAGCTTCTAGCAATGGAGATAATGGCCGAAACTTTACCATTAGAGAGCGAAGTAAACATTGATGAAAAAAGCACGTTAAAGCCCATAAATATATAAGCAGGCGTAAATAGTAACAATCCGTTTTTAGCCATTTCAAAGGTGGTGCTTTGCTCATCTATAAAAAGCCCAACTGCTTGATCAGCGAATATAAGTGTAATAGCTACTATTATAACTGATGCTGCGGCCGTGATTTTTAAACTTTTATTGATAATTTTGTGCAGTGATTTATGGTTGCCCTCACCATATTTATAAGCGATAATAGGTGCAACACCTAAGGTATAACCAAAATAAATAGCATTTTGGAACATTTGTATATATAAAATAACACTTATAGCTGAAACACCAGCATCACCAACCATGTTAAGCAAAATGGTGTTAAACATTATTGTTGTTATAGAGGTAGCAAGTGAGCCAACTAGCTCAGAAGAACCATTAAACATACTTTCGAAAAGTAATTTTAAATTAAAGTTTGGTTTAACAAAATATAAATCGCCTTTACGGTGAAAAATAAAATACAAAAAGCCTAAAATACCAGGTACAGAGTTACCTATGCCAGTTGCAAGGCCAGCACCAGCAATGCCTAGGTTTAATAAATCAGGTGAGATAAAAACATAATCCAAAACTATATTTGTAATACCGCCAACTAGGCATAGAATAAGGCCAAAAGTCGGTTTGCCAGCTGTAACCATAAAAGATTGCACAAATACTTGGAAAAATATTGGTATAGCAAAGCCAGCAAGGCTTAACATATAATTTTTAGCAAAAGGGTATAAATTTTCGCTAACGTTTAATAAGTTTAGTATCTGATCGGGGAAAAATAAAAGCGTCGCTGTAAATAAAAACCCTAAAATACTACCTATTATAAATAAAACCGTTAAAAACTCTCTCGCTTGTTGTGTTTTGCCTTGGCCCATAAACTTTGCTATAACTGCATTGCCACCAGTGGCAAACATTAGGCCAATTGCCATCACAACGCCAAGTATAGGCATAATTAAGTTTACAGCGGCTAAAGCTTGTTCACCGACAAAATTTGAAACAAATATACCATCAATTATGGAGTATGTGGACATAAACAGCATCATTATCATGCTAGGCAGTGTGTATTTTAAGAGAGCAGACATATTAAACTCTCTTGCTAATGGATTAGTTATCATCTTGGGTGCCTTTCGTTCTTTCAGTAAATAATGCATCTGATAAATACTCAAGCATTTCGCACATTAAATCAACTTTTTCTTCGCCATATTTATCAGTTAGTTGTTTGCTTATTTTTAGTTCGATTTGTATATCTTTTTCGGTGTAAATTGTTTTTTCAGGATGTGTAGCAAGATAAAAAATGCGTTTATCTTTTTTGCTTTGTGTGCGCACTATATAACCTTTTTTTGTTAGCTCATTTATTTTTTGAGTAACAGCAGGGCGTGTTATTTTTAACAAATCTGCTATTTGTGAGGAGGTGTATTTGTTGGGATGCGCCATGATAATGTTTAAATATAACATGTCATGGTAAGATAAATCGGTGCCGCTACGGTTTGCGTAAACTTGTTGCAACTCAGAAAGTGACATATCATGGCTTAATTTATCCAAAACTTTAATTAATTTTTCGCTCATAGGTTTAGTTCCTTCCGTATCATAAGTGTGTAAATAAAGCAAAAGCTAGTTAGTTATTTTCAATTAATTATCTTTACTTAACTATTTTAACTTAACTATTTTGCTTTGTCAATAGCCTTAATAAAAAGTTCAAAATGTTTTTGATAATGATAAAATAAAAAATGGTTGTAACAAAATGCATTACATTTTGTTACAACCATTTATAGTTATTTATTATGTTAATGAAATTATGCAAAACAGTTTTGTATAATACTTGCTTGTTTAACCTATTGCAAATGTTAGTTCTGCATCAGCAACTACAACATCGCCAACTTTAGCAACAGCAGTTGCCATGCCAACAGCGCCCATGCGGCGTGTCATTTCAACATGTAAAGTTAGTACATCGCCTGGCACAACTTTTTGGCGGAAACGTGCTTTTTTAATGCCACCAAAAAATACTAATTTGCCTTTTTCTTCTGGCAAGGTTAGGGCGATAACAGCGCCAACTTGAGCAAGAGCTTCTATAATAAGCACACCAGGCATTACTGATTGCTCAGGGAAGTGCCCACAGAAAAATTGCTCGTTTTGGCTAACGCATTTAATGCCAGTAGCAAATTTGCCAGGTTCGCAATCAGTAATGCGGTCAACCAAAAGCATAGGGTAGCGGTGTGGTAAAATATTTCTTATTTCATCAGCGTTGAATTGCATTTTTATTAATCCTCCATTTTACGCAAAATTAAGCTTGCGTTGTGGCCACCAAAGCCTAAAGAATTGCTCATTACGTGGCTTAAATTTTGTTCTATACCAACATGTGGCACATAGTTTAAGTCGCATTTTGGGTCTTGTACTTGTAAGTTAAGGGTTGCGGGTATAAAGCCATCTTCAACAGCTTTTGCACAAATAATAGCTTCAACAGCGCCACTAGCACCTAGTAAGTGGCCTGTCATACTTTTTGTTGAGCTAACTTTTAGCACGTCAGCGTGTGCACCAAAAGCTGTGCGTACAGCTTTTGTTTCGCCAGCATCGCCAAGTGGGGTAGAGGTGCCGTGTGCATTGATGTAATCAATATCTTCGGCATTTATGTTAGCATCGTTCAATGCTTTTTTCATACAAGCAGCAGCTCCAGCACCAGTTTCTAGTGGGGCTGTTATGTGGTGTGCATCGCAGTTTGCGCCGTAACCAATAATTTCAGCGTAGATTTTTGCACCACGTTTTTTTGCTTGTTCGTATTCTTCTATAACTAATACGCCAGCGCCTTCGCCCATAACAAAGCCAGAACGCTCAGCATCAAATGGTATAGATGCACGGTTTGGGTCTGTGCTGGTGTTTAAAGCGTGTAGTGATGTAAAGCCACCAATACCAAAGGCTGTGATGGAAGCCTCAGTACCACCGCAAAGTGCAAGGTCAGCATAGCCATCACGTATATGGTGGAAAGCATCACCAATTGCATTTGTGCCAGATGCACAAGCTGTTACAGGGCATGTACACATACCATGCAAGCCAAAGCGTATTGCAATTTGGCCAGCAGACATGTTAGCTATAGATGCAGGGATAAAAAATGGTGATACTCTCTCAAAGCCTTTTTCCATACCTCGTGCATGCTCACTAGCAATTGTGCCAAGGCCACCAATACCAGATGAAAATATAACAGCACAGCGGTCTGTATCCATGTTTTCAAAATCTGCGCCGCTATCTTTAACAGCTTCGTCTGCTGCCATCATACCTAGCAAGGTGCAACGGTCAGTTTTACGGCGGTCACGTGCATCGTAATAATTTTCGATAGTGCCGTCAGCAACTTGTGCTGCAAGCTTAACTTTTTGTGCGCTTGTGTCGTAATGTGTAATTTCTTTGATACCGCATTTGCCAGCTTTAACACCAGCCCATGTTTCAGGTACGTTGCCACCCAAAGGCGTTACAGCGCCTACGCCGGTTATAACTACTCTACGTTTGCTCATGATATACTCCTTATTTTTTTCAGTTTACAAAAACTTCGTGCGCTTATGGTTACTGTTAAAACATTTATAAATTTATATGTAAATTAGGTTTACATGCCCATGCCACCATCAACAGATAATATTTGGCCTGTGATGTAACCAGCTTCGTCAGATGCTAAAAATGCAGTTGCATTTGCAATGTCATCCACTGTACCCATACGGTTTAGTGGTATTTGTGGTAAAATTCCATCAATAGCAGCTTGTGGCATTGCAGCAGTCATATCTGTTTCAATAAAACCAGGAGCAATAACGTTAGCTGTAACATTGCGAGATGCAAGTTCTTTAGCTATAGATAATGTCATGCCTACTAAAGCTGATTTTGAAGCAGAGTAGTTAACTTGCCCAGCGTTGCCGTGTAAACCAACAACACTAGCCATGTTGATTATGCGGCCACAACGTTGTTTCATCATTATTTTAGATGCTAGTTTGCAGCATAGGAAAGCGCCTTTACAGTTTGTAGCCATAACAGCGTCAAAATCTTCTTCCTTCATGCGCATTAGTAGGCCATCTCTTGTTATACCAGCGTTATTTACAAGTATATCAACACGGCCAAATTCTTTCATTGCAACATCAAACAAGTTTTCGCAAGCTTCAGCTTTTGAAATATCGCCTTGCACAGCAATAGCTTTTACGCCCAGTGCATGGCATTCGTTTGCGCAGTCTTCAGCAGCTTGTGCAGAGCCAGCGTAGTTTACAACTACGTTTGCACCAAGGCTTGCAAGTTTTAAACAAATAGCACGGCCTATGCCACGGCTACCGCCTGTTACAATGGCAACTTTATCAGTTAGTTTCATAATTACTCTCCTTTTACGGCTTCAAGCGCTTTTTCAAGCTCTTCTGGTGTCGAAATTGGATATACTGGGATATTTCTATCTATGCGTTTCATAAAACCGCCTAACACTGCACCAGCACCTATTTCAAAAAATACTTCTACGCCAGCATCAATCATGGTGCGCAAGCAATCTTCAAAATAAACAGTGGATTGCACTTGTGTTTCTAGCAAAGCAGGTATGCTTTCGCCGTTTTGCAAAGTTTTACCTGTGGCGTTAAATGCAACTGGTATTTGTGGTGCGCAAAAATTAATTTCAGTAAATTTTGCGTTTAAAGCATCGCCAGCTTTTTTCATTAGTGATGTATGGAAAGGCCCGCTTACTTTTAAAGGTAAAGCACGTTTGCCCATTTCCTTAACAGCGTCAGCCACCGCATCAACAGCTACCTTTTCGCCAGAAATAACAATTTGACCAGGGCAGTTGCAGTTAGCAACTTCGGCAACGCCTAAATCTGCTTTTTCAGCGCAAAGTGCGCTTAGTGCATCTTTATCAACGCCAAGTATTGCGTACATGCCACAATCTATGCCTTGCGCCGCCTTTGTCATTTGCGCACCACGGAAAGCAGTTAGAGCTATTGTTGTTTGAGCATCTAAAACTCCGCCACAGTAAAGTGCGCCATATTCGCCTAAAGAAAGCCCAGTTGTCATAACAGGTGTAACGCCTTTTTCACGTAAAATATCTGTGATACCAACAGCCATAGCTGTCATGCAAGGCTGTGTAAGCTCTGTTTGGCTAAGTTTTTCCTCAGTGCCATTAAAGCAAAGTTCAGCTATGCTAAAATCTACAGGTGCGCTGTCAAAAGTAGCTTTAAAACTAGGGTATTGTTCGTAAAATTCACGTCCCATACCTATCTTTTGGCTGCCTTGGCCTGCATATAAAAAACCTATCTTTTTCATGTTGCATTTCTCCATTCTTCCATAATTTCGTTCATAAGCTCTGGCACTGTATACATTCTGTTTACTCTGCCTACGTTACTACCGCAAAAGAATAATCCCTCTTGAACATTACCTTTTGCCGCTTGTACAAGTGCGTTTGATATACACATGTGTGTGGTTGCTGGGTTACATGGCGTTAAACATTGTACACAATGTTTTGGAGCAATGCGTCCGCCCTCGCTCATACGCTCTGTTAAAGGCGAGCGTATAGCACGCCCTGGCATACCAACAGGGCTTTTTATAATAACTGCGGCCGCATCGGGGGCCTTTAACACATAATCTTTAAAAGTTTGGCTTGCGTCACATTCTTCAGTTGCCATAAAGCGTGTTGCTATTTGCACACCGTCTGCACCGCAATCTTCCATTCTTTTACAATCTGCGCCATCAAAAACACCGCCAGCTGCAAATATAGGTATTTTACGCCCATATTTTTCTTCAAAAGTGGAAAGTGCCTTGCGTAGCTCAGGTATAATTTGCTCTAGTGTTTGTGCTGTGCCGTTGATAACATCATCGGCTGCATAGCCTAAATGTCCGCCAGCTTTAGGGCCTTCTACAACAACAAAATCAGGTGTTACGTTATATTGTTTATCCCAGCGGCGGCAAATTAACATAGCAGCACGTGCACTTGAAACAATTGGTGCAAGCGCAACTTTACTGCCAACGGTTAGTTTTGGTAAATCTAGCGGTAAGCCAGCACCAGAAATAATGGCATCTACACCTGCATGTATTGCAGTTTGCACTTGGTCGGCATAGTTTTTCATGGCAACCATGATATTAATGCCTACAGCGCCAGCGCCTTTTGCAATATCTTTAGCTTTTTTTATTTCTTCGTGTATAGCTTGTGCATCGCACGCTACTGGTGTTTTGTAGTAGTTTTCTTTGAGGTACCCTGGCAAAGCGGCACTAATAACACCCATGCCGCCGCAAGATGCAACTGCACCAGCTAGCCCACCTAAAGAAACGCCCACACCCATGCCACCTTGTATTATAGGTGCAGTGAGTGTAAAGTTGGCAATATTAATCTTTTTCATTTAAACTCCTATTTATGTAGGTTTTGCCTTTTACTTTTAGTTGATTTTACTTAGTGTATAACATGTGGTTTAGTATTCCATTAAAATACCGCCCCAAGTTAGCCCACCGCCAAAACCTACACAAATAAAACGCATGCCACGTTTTAATATATCTCCACGCACCATTTCATCTAGTGCAATGGGTATGCTTGCCGCTGAGGTGTTGCCAAAGCGGTCTAAGTTTACATAAAATTTTTCTGGGTCTGCTTTTAGGCGTTTTATGGCAAAATCTAAAATGCGTTTGTTTGCTTGGTGGCAAAGCACGCTATCAACATCGTCCATAGTAATATCGCCTTGTGCAAGTAAATCGTTAACAACATTAGGTACAGTTTCAGTAGCAAAACGGAAAACAGCTTGTCCTTCCATGCTTATGGATTTTTTCTCAACACTGCTAAGTAAAACTTTATCGTCCCCACGAGAGCCTAGTGACATATAAATTGGTTTTTCGCTTTCTTGCAAAATGGCTGCACCTGCGCCATCGCCAAATAAAATACAAGTTGTACGGTCTGTCATATCAAGTAATCGGCTCATTTTTTCAGCGCCTATTAATAAAACATAAGGGCTGTTAACATCGCCAAAAAAACCAGTTGCAACACGCATACCATATAAAAAGCCACTGCAAGCAGCATTTATATCAAAACAAGGGGTATCCTCTGGTATGCCTAGTGCGCTTTGCACAAGGCAAGCTGCAGATGGTGTGAAGTTATCTGGGCTCATGGTTGCAACTATGCAAGCTGCGATTTGGTCTGGCTTAATATTTGCACTTTCAAGCGCTTTTTGACCAGCACGCACGCACAAAGATGTATGAGTTTCGTCGTCTGCGCAAAAGTAACGTTGGCGTATACCAGTGCGAGAGGTAATCCATTCATCGCTTGTGTCCACAAATTTTGCAATATCATCATTGGTTAAGCAATTCTGAGCTAAGGCACTACCTGTGCCAACTATACGCATACCTTTCATACTTTCCCTTCCATCGCTCCCGCACCAATAGCGCGGAATTTTTCATAGCGCTCGCTAACACGTGCACTAGGTGTTTTGCGCAAAAGTCTGCGTAAATCTCTTTGTAAAAATTCATCTAGCTGTGCAAAAACGCTTGCGCAGTCGGTGTGTATGCCCTCAATAGGTTCTGGCACAATGCGGTCTATTATAGAGTTTTCTAACAAATCTGCAGCTGTCATTTTCATAAGTTCGCTTGCTTCTTGCGCACGTGATGAATCTTTCCATAAAATAGAGGCAAAACCCTCAGGGCTTAGTATGGAGTAAACTGAGTGCTCAAGCATGTAAACTTTATTAGCCACACCAAGTGCTAGTGCGCCGCCAGAGCCACCCTCGCCAGTGATAACTGCAATAACTGGTACTGTGAGCGTGCTCATTTTAGCTATAGCTTTAGCGATGGCATCACCTTGGCCGTGTTCTTCGGCCTCGCTACCAGGGTAAGCGCCAGCTGTATTTATAATTGTTATTATAGGGCGGTCAAATTTTTCAGCTTGTTCCATTAAACGGCAAGCCTTGCGGTAGCCCTCAGGGGAGGGCATACCAAAGTGGCTTTTCATTTTTTCTTCTAAATTTGAGCCTTTTCTTTGGGTGATAACAGTTACAGGTTTACCATGAAAAAGCGCAATACCGCCATAAATTGCAGGGTCATCTGCACCCAAACGGTCACCACGTTGTTCAAAAAAATCTGTAAACAATGCTTTTATATATGCATCGGCATCAGGGCGCTCAGGGTGGCGTGCCAATTTTACGTGATCAGCAGCGGTAAGCTTGGCGGTGTTTTGTGTTTTATCAGCCATTATGCACCTCCTGTTTTGCCGTGTAAAGTCAAAATTTGTAATAATGTTTCTTTCATGTTACGTCTGTCAACAATTTGGTCAACAAAACCGTGATCCATCTGAAACTCTGCACGCTGGAAATCCTCAGGCAATTTTTCGCCTATGGTTTGCTCAATAACACGTCTGCCTGCAAAGCCTATTAATGCTTTAGGTTCAGCAAGTGTGATATCTCCAAGTGCAGCAAAGCTAGCGCTAACACCACCTGTTGTTGGGTGAGTGTAAACAACTACATATAAACCGCCATTTTGTGAAAATTTAGCAATTGCGGCTGAGGTTTTTGCCATTTGCATTAGGCTGTAAATGCCCTCTTGCATACGTGCACCACCACTAGCTGTAAAGGCAATTAAAGGTAGCTTATGTTTTGTGGCGTATTCCACAAGGCGAGTAAAACGTTCGCCTACAGCTGTGCCCATGCTACCCATCATAAAACGGCTATCCATAGCTGCAAGTGCAACTTTTTGGCCGTTCATTCTACCAGTTGCGGTAATAATGCCATCTTGCAAACCAGTTTTTTCACGCAAGGCTGCAACCTTTTGCGCATAATCTGGGAAAGATAGTGGGTCGTTTATTTTATCATCATGCATGTGGCTATCAAGCTCACGCAATGTGCCTTTATCAACAATCATAAATAAACGAGCATAGGCCCCAAGTGGCAAATGATGTGCACAGTTGGGGCAAACAGCGTGTGATGATATAAGGTCGGCTTTTTGCGCCGTTTCGTTACATTGTGGGCAAGTCCAAATAGTGGCGGCAGTTTCACCTTCGCCTTTGGTACGTCTTAAAGCGCCAAGCGCAAGCATGCGTTCTCGGCGTTGTTGGAAAAGTTTCTTCATGCTTTATCCCTTCCCTGTGGTAAAGTTTGCTAAATATGATTAAATGGCGCTATCGTGCTTCATATTATGATATATCGTTTGAAAAATATAAAAAATATGAAAGCACAACAGCACCTTAATTAACCTTTAGCCTCAGTTTCATTTGTGAGGAAATTTACCATTTCATCTAAATGCTCACCTATAAAAGATGTATCATACGCACCCTTTAAAAAATCAGGCTGATATGTTATGGCAAGCAATAATTCGGCTGTGGTGTCAACACCATCAATAATAACTTCTGTTAAAGCGGAGCGCATACGGCGCATAGCTTGTAAACGTGTGGGGGCAAAAGTTATAATTTTTGCAGCTAGTGAATCATAAAAAGGTGAAATTTCGCTACCCGAAAAAAGCGCACTATCCACACGTACGCCTAGCCCACTTGGAAAGTGAACAACAGGCACTTTGCCTGCACTAGGGCGGAAGTTGTGCAAGGGGTTTTCGGCATTTATACGGCACTCAATAGCGTGACCGTTTGGTTTGATATCCTCTTGTTTAAAGGAAAGTGGCAAACCAGATGCCACACGCAATTGTTCAGTTATTAAATCAACACCAAAAACTTGCTCAGTAATAGGGTGCTCAACTTGTATGCGTGTGTTCATTTCAATAAAATAGTAGTTGCCATCTGGTGCAAGCACATATTCAATAGTGCCAGCGCCCTCATAGCCAACCATTTTTGCAAGGTTAACGGCATCGCTACCCATTTTTGCACGTAGCTCAGGGGTAAGCGCACGAGATGGTGTTTCCTCAATCATTTTTTGGTGGTTGCGCTGTATAGAGCAATCACGCTCGCCAAGGTGTACAACATTACCGTGTTTATCTGCCATAATTTGAAATTCAATATGGCGTGGTTTTAAAATTAGTTTTTCAAGGTAAAGCCTATCATCGCCAAAACAAGCACGTGCTTCGGCTTTTGCTTCCTCATAAAAATGGCGCAAAGTTTTTTCGTCTGAGCATGCTCGCATACCACGACCACCGCCGCCCGAAACAGCTTTAAGCAAAACAGGATACCCAACTTTTTCAGCATAGGTTAATGCTTGCTCAACACTTTCAAGCACGCCGTCTGAGCCTGGCACAACTGGCATACCGCTTTTTTTAGCATTATCACGTGCAATGGATTTACTGCCCATATCCTCAATTACTTTTGCAGATGGGCCTATAAAACCTATGCCTTCTTTTTCGCAGCGCTCAACAAAAGCTGTGCTCTCGCTTAAAAAGCCATACCCAGGGTGTATTGCATCACAATTATATAAATGCGCTGCATTAATCAGCGCATCTATGTTTAAATAACTATGTGTAGCAGGGGCTGGGCCTATGCAAATGCTATAAGTTGCAGATTGTGCTGGCAATGAGTTAGCATCTGCTGTAGAATGTGCAACAACGCTTTCAATGCCATTTTCACGGCAACTGCGCACAACACGTAGCGCAATTTCGCCACGGCAAGCAACTAATACACGTTTTATCATTTAATTTACTCCACTATGTAAAATAGCACATCATCAAAACCGATGATATCACCATTTTGTACTAATATTTCGCTAACAGTGCCACTAACAGGGCTAGGTAGCTCATTCATAGTTTTCATTGCTTCTAAAATGCAAAGAGGTGCACCTTTTTGTACAGTATCGCCAACTTTTACAAATGGCTGTGCATCAACAGATGCTGCAGCATAAAAAGTACCAGCAAGTGGTGCTTTAACAGCTGTGCCTTTAGTAGCAGGTTGTGCTGATACTTGTTCAGCAGGTGAATTTGCAGGAGCAACAGGCATGCTTTGTGTAGCTACCATAGGCGCTGCGCTAACAACAGTAGCGCCTTGCTCACGGCTTAACTCCAAAGTAGTGCCACCTTGCTCTAACTTAAAATTAGTTAGGTTGCTTTTTTCCATGCGCTCAATGAGTGCAAAAATTTCTTGCATTTCCATAACTTATTTCGCTTCCAATATACGAACGATGTCGCCTACTGTTTTCATTTCCATAAGTTGCTCATCAGAGATAGAAACGCCAAGAGCGTCTTCAAGTGCCATGTTTAGCTCAACTGCGTCTAAAGAATCAGCGCCTAGATCTTCTGTTAGGCTTGTTTCAAGTGTTAGGTCCTCTGCATTGCAAGATAGGGTAGAAACGATAACTTCACATACTTTATCAAACATTATTAAATTCC
>CAYJJL010000027.1:0-13894 GCA_964370455.1 uncultured Faecalibacterium sp. | reverse complement strand
GTTACAGCTGAAAACATGTCTGCTGCTAACAGCCGTATCCGTGATACAGACATGGCTGAAGAAATGATGGCTTACACACAATCCAACGTACTAACACAAGCTGCACAAGCTATGTTGGCACAAGCAAACCAACAACCACAAGCTATCCTACAATTACTACAATAATTTTTAGGGTAAGTTGGTTGTATCAAAAACCAATAATGCAGGGGGCTAGCGTAAACGCTAGCCCCCTGTTTTTTTGCGTTTTTATAGCTTCGTTTTAATATTACTTAGTAACAGTTCTAAGCCTATGTATAAATTCATATACTAAAACAAAGGCAGGTGAAATAATGAATAATATGGACGAGTTTTATACTTTTGCAAATTATCTACCGCCGTGGCTTTGCGCTTTTGTGCACGAAATACTGCCACAAACAGCAAAACTAGTGCAAGAAATACGCCTGCGCTCAGGCAAAAACATAGTTTTAATGGTGGGGGGTAAAACACAAAAGTTAAGCGCTTTATGTGCTAGTAAAAGCAAATTTGCAGATATAATTTTAACACAAAGGCAAATTAAAGATGTGCTATTTACACTTTGCGATGGCTCTATACATAGCTTTGAAACTGAGCTTGCACAGGGGTTTGTAACTGTGCATGGGCATAGGGTTGGCGTTGCTGGCAAATACATAAAAGATGATGAAAATAAACTAGTTTTACAAAGAGTAACCTCGCTAAATATACGCATTGCAAGGGCGATAAATGTTTTTTTGCCAGAAGAATTAAAAGCCATTGTACAAAGGCCATTTAAAAGCCTTGTTGTTTTAGGTGCACCTAGTAGCGGTAAAACGACAGTTTTGCGACATTTAGCAAGTGAAATTAGCCACAGTGGGCGTGTAGTAGTAGCGGTGGACGAGCGTGAAGAATTGTTTTTGCATAAAGGCAAAAATAATAGTGCTTGTGACGTTATTTTAGGGGTTGAAAAAGGCAAAGGTGTGCAAATGGCATTGCGTACACTTTCACCAGAGGTGATTGTGCTAGATGAAATTGGTGAGCTAGATGAACTATATGCAATAAAACAAGGCTATTTTGCAGGGGTGGATTTTGTAGTTAGTATGCACGCAAAAAGTTTTACCGAGGCGGAGAAAAAACCGCAGTTTGAATATATGCTAAAAAACGATATGTTAAGGCATGTTTGCCTTTTGCAAGGTAGAGAACACCCAGGGAGGATTTTGCAGGTGAGAGAATATTGATTGCTTTGAAAATATTATCAACAGCCTCGTTTTTGCTTGCTGGGTGGTTTGCAGGTACTGTGCTTTGCCACAAAATAATATTGCGCAAAGAGGCACTTTTAGAAATATGCTCACTATTAAAAATATTAGAGGAAGAAATTGCCTTGCGTCACAGCAATTTAAAATATTTATACGAAAATTTATTGGATGAAAACTTTGCGCATTTAATGTTTGAACAAAATGGCTGTTTTAGAAGTTTATCACCACCACAAGCGTTGTCTAAAACTGAAAAAGAATGGTTTGTGCAATGTTTTGCTCGCCTTGGTACGGCAAATGCACAAGAAGAATGTAAACGCTTAAATTATTATATTGCACGTTTTGAAGCTGATTGCACAGAGGTGCTAAAGCAAGAGCAAAAAGCCTTAGGTTTGGATAGAAAAATAGGTGTAGCCTTAGGCGGTGTTATTGCTTTAGTGCTTTTGTAAAAGTGCTAGCCATGTGTGTGGTATTAAAAATAATTTGCTTTTTAAAATAGCGGAAAGGGCATTTTATATGGAAATGGATATAGACCTTGTATTTAAAATAGCCGCTGTTGGCATAATTGTTGCTGTGTTAAACCAGTTGCTAGTGCGCTCAGGGCGTGAAGAACAAGCAATGATGACAACACTTGCAGGGCTTATAGTGGTGCTTTCTATGCTTGTTAACGAAATAGGTGAACTATTTACTACAATAAAAATGCTGTTTCAACTATGACACTTACAATTCAATTAATAATGTTAGCGCTATTTACTGGCGTGTTGTTTCCGCTAATAAAAAAAGAGTCACATGCAATGGCGCAAGTTTTTGCGCTGGCTGTTGCAGTGGTGTGTTTAACTTTATTTTTTTACGAAATTGAACCAGTGCTAGCATGGGCGCAAAATATAGCGCAGGCAACTAATATAGATGCTTTTACTGCGCTGTTAAAAGCAACTGGTATTATTATTTGCACCGATTACGCAAGAGATTTATGCAAAGATGCAGGCTCGGAATCTCTAGCAGGGTGCATAAGTTTAGCAGGGCGATTTTTAGTTATTGCAACAGCCATGCCACTGCTTGAAATGGTTTATACAACTATATTGGAGTTGACAGCATGAATAGTACAAGCTTACTCGCGAGCGAATATATAACAAATGCGCCACTAACATTGGAACATTTTGCAAGCGACCCAATAGGGAGTATAATCAGTTTGCTTTCACAAGGTTTTTTGGGTGAAATGCATGAAGTTTTTGTTGGTTATATTGAGCTGTTTATTTTTTTGCTATTAGGTGCAATTGCGTGTATTTTGTTAGTTAAAACAGAGTGGATATCGCTTTTAGAACTTTTAGTTGCGGCTGGTAGTTTTGTTATTATCGCACCTGTGTTGCTTGATTTTACACGCACGGTAGCCGAAAATGTTTTGCAGTGGCGCATGTTTTTATATGGTTTTGTGCCAGCTTTTGTGGGTGTAGTGCTCGCAAGTGGCGAAACAGTAGCGGCATCACTTTATAGTGGGTTTTTCTTGGTTTGTATAAATATGCTTGCCTTTTTTATCGAAAGTTTTTTAGTGCCACTAGTTGAGTGCTATTTGGCGCTTTCTATCACATCTGCATTTTGGCTTGGCGATGAGCTACCACAGGCGTGTAAAACAATAGGTAAGTTTTTGCATAAAATAGTTAGCCTTGTAGGTATAGCATTTACGGCAATTTTTGGTATTCAACGTGTTTTTTCAGCGGCTAGTGATGCTGTGTTGCTCAATGCAGCAAAAACTGTTTCAGGGGCAGTGCCTATTATTGGTCAAACCATGGCAAACACAGCAGGCACACTGCTTGCAAGTGTAAAAGTTTTAAAAACTGGGCTTGGTTTTGTTGCAGTTGCTGTTATAGCTTATGATTTTATACCGCTTTATTTAGAGGGTTTTTTGCACCTTGCGCTACTATATTTGTGCGGTGTTTTAGCAAAACTTTTTAGCCTAGAACGCTGTGGTAAATTTTTTGATTGCATAGCAATAGCTGTTGAATGTGTGCTTGCGGTTTTGGCGTTATTTTTCTTTATGGTTTTAATAAGCACTGCTTTAATGGTACTTATAGGCACAGGAGGTTAATATATTGCAAGTTATAAAAGAAATTGTTTTTGTGCTTTGCATCTCGTGCTTAACAGCAGGTGTTATATTGCAAATTTTTGAAAAAGATTCAGCTAAAAGATGCATAAAAGCTGTTGCTGGGTTATATATTTTAGTAGCGGTTTTGCAAGGTTGCGGAGATTTTGAACAAAATCTACAAACATGGAGCACAGCTCAAGCTGATGCTTTGACCTTGCCTACCGAACAAGAATATGATTTTTCAGCCAATTTACTGACGGAAAGCTCTGCGCAACTTTCGAAGCGTTACAGTGATGTTTTACTTGCTAAAGGTGTGGTGGCACAAGTAGTTGTTGAAATGCAAAATATAAACGATACGATAAATGTGGCCAGTGTTGCAGTTTGGAGCGATGAAGAACTAACTGCACAGCAGAAAAATGATTTTGCCGAATTATTAAAAACGGAATTAAATTTTGAAGCTATTGCTATTGAATATTTTTTTTATGAACAGCAAGAAACAAAGCCACAGGAGTAAGTAAAATGATAGAAAAATTAAAAGAATACTTTGTGAAGGAAAATAAAAAAGGCGCTGGAAAATTAGTAATTGCGCTAGGGCTTATTGGTATGTTGATGATATTACTATCCGAGCTAATAACAACACCAAATGCTCAGAACGAAGTGCATACACAAACACAAACCGATGGCATGCAAAGTACGCTTGATTATAAAAAAACGCTAGAAGAAGAACTTGCTTTACTTATATCGCAACTAGATGGTGCAGGGCAAACAGTGGTTATGGTTACGCTTGAAAACAGCCAAGAGGCTATATATGCAAAAGATGAAACGCAAAACACAGCACAAAGCACACAAACACACGTTATGCTCGAAAACGGCACAGCATTAACACAAACAGTTTTACTACCTAATGTTTTAGGTGTTGCTGTGATTTGTGAGGGAGGGGGAGATATAGCTGTCGTGGTGAAGATAACAGAAATGCTTTCGGCGCTTTTTCGCTTACCTACAACGTATATCAGTGTAGAAAAATTAAACACATAGGAGGAATTATGAGAAGAACTGAAAAAACAACACAAAGAATAACAGCGGCTACATTAGCACTTGCTTTGGCTGTGGCGGTGTACTTAAACTGGGAGTATGGCGCAGTAGATACACAGCTAGATGAAAGCTATGAAGCTGCAAATGTGGAAGCCTCGGCAGATACTGAGCTTGGCTATACAACGGATATGCTTATGACAGAGCAAGAAATTATCGAATCAGCTGGCAAGGTATATGGCGAGGCACAGCTGGTTAGCGTGGCAGGTGATAGTGGTTCTGATTTTTTTGAGCAAGCACGTTTAAGCAGAACAAAATCTCGTGATTCGGCGCTTGAAATGATTAAAACTGCACTAGAGGATGCAAACTTAGAACAAGCTGAAAAAGATAAACTAACAACAGAGCTAACACAAAGCCTCTCAAATATAACGCTAGAAAACGAAATTGAAACACTAGTGAAAGCAAAAGGTATGGCAGATTGTATTTGCTTTTTAGAAAACGGCAAAGCAAATTTAACTGTGATGACATCTGGCACACCGCTAACTGCACAGCAAGTGGCACAAATAAGAGATATAGTACTTTCTAAAGCACAAATAACAGCCGAAAATATTACTGTGGTAGAAGTAAAATAATTAAAACTATTGTTAAACCAATTTAAAAATGTTATAATATACTTTAAGATATTGTTTAAACTAAAATACCCATGTATATATACTAGTAAACACCAAAAACAGGAGGTTTATAAAATGGATATGAATAACACTAACCTTATAGGTGGTAATTTGCAAATTTCCACGGATGTTATTGCAAAAATTGCTAAATGTGCAGCGCTTGAAGTTAAAGGCGTTACAGCTGTTGCCTGTGGTGCACAAAACCGCAAAGTTAACGAGCTACTTGAGGCTGCAAGCATACGCCAAGCAGTTACAGTTGAAATGAAAGACGGCATTGCTGTTATAGGCATACAACTAGTTGTAAGTTTTGGTACACGCATACCAAGCGTTGCTGAAAAAGTGCAAGAAAACGTTAAAAATGCTGTGCAAAACATGACAAGTGTTGCTGTTAGCCGTGTTAATATTACAATTGCAGGTTTAGCAGAACCAGTGGCAGAAGTACAAACCACACAAGAAGATACCGAAGAAGTTTAATTTAATTATGCGCTTTAAAATGCGCAATGGAGCAAAAAAGCATGAAAAAATCACTCCCCGGCAGAATACCACGTGAAATCGCATTTTTACTAGCGTTTTCCAACACTTTTCAAGAATTACCTATAGATGAAGCTATCTTAAACAATGAGGAAGAAGACCACGCTATAGATGAATTTGGCAAAAAGCTAATTTCAGCTTGTGACCACTACTACGCTGAAATAAATGATTTAATAAATGAACGTTTACGTGGTTGGACACTTTCTCGTATACCACGTGTATCACTTGTAGTTTTGCGCCTTGCTATTGCTGAAATGCTATATAGCGGTGAGGAAAAACCAAGCGTTGCTATTAACGAAGCGGTGGAACTTGTGAAAAAATACGGCGCTGATGAAGATTATCAATTTGTAAATGGTTTACTAGGTAGTGTTGCGAGAGATTTAAACCTACCTGACGAAAAAACCAATTCAGGAGAAGAATAAGCTTATGGTCACCCTTGGTATAGACACAAGCAACTACGCAACCTCTTTGGCAATTTATGATTTTGCCAAAGGGGTTGTTCTTGCAAAAAAACGCTTTTTACCAGTGAAAAACGGTGCTTTAGGTTTGCGCCAAAGCGATGCGCTTTTTCACCATACTTTAGCCTTGCCACAAATGCTTGATGAAATGGCAAAAGAGTTTGATTTTAGCCAAATTACGGCCGTGGGCGTTTCGGCAAAGCCAAGAGATGTTAAAGATAGTTACATGCCTTGTTTTTTAGCAGGGCTTAATGTAGCTAAGGCTTTTGCCCTTGCAAAAAACATACCTTGTTATGAAACTAGCCATCAGCAAGGCCATGCAGCTGCGGCAATTTTTGCTACTGGTAAATCAGAATTTTTTACGGAAAAAACATTGCTTTTCCATATTTCTGGCGGTACTACCGATTTGCTATTATGCGAGGGTGAAAAAACACTAACAATGTTAGGCACTAGTAGCGATTTATACGCAGGGCAAGCTGTTGATAGGATAGGCGTTAAACTTGGTTTTGAGTTTCCGGCGGGGGTGGAGGTTTCGCGCCTTGCTAAAACCTGCGAGGATGAAATTACACCTAAAGCAACTGTAAAGGGTTTAGATTGTAGCCTTTCTGGGCTGGAAAACCAATGCGATGCTTTATTAAAACAAGGCAAAAGCCCTGCATATGTTTGTAAATATTGCTTATTATGTATAGCAAAAGTTGTTGTTGAGATGTCAAAACAAGCTCGCAAGCAATACCCACATTTACCTGTGATTTGTGCTGGTGGTGTTATGAGTAGTGACGTTATACGCCCCTATGTTGAAAAAAACTTAGGTGATGTATATTTTGTGCCAGCCGAATATGCAAGCGATAATGCTATGGGTGTTGCTGTTTTGGCGTGTAGAGAGGCATTGCTTGATGCACAAAAATAAAAGTAGTGATGCTGTGTTGTGCAGTTGATGGAGTGATAAAATGCAAGATATGTTAAGCGTTAGAGATTTAAACCGCATAGTAAAGCAATTTTTTGATACTAATGATTTTTTCTTTGACATTGCGATTAAAGGTGAAATTTCAAACTTTGTGCGTAATGCTCGCAGCGGGCACTGTTATTTTACGCTAAAAGATGAAAACGCTAGTGTTAAAGCGGTTATGTTTAAAAGTGATGCTCAAAAATTAGGTTTTGCACCTGAAAACGGCATGCAAGTAGTTGTGCGCTGTAGGGTAACTTTATACGAGCGTGATGGCACATATCAGCTTTATGTAACGGATGTTTTCCCAGCAGGTGTAGGTGCGGCACAACTAGCTTTTGAACAATTAAAAGCAAAACTGGAGGCAGAGGGGCTTTTTGCTGTGGAGCGCAAAAAAACTATACCATATTGCCCTAAAACAGTGGGTATAGTTACAAGTAAAACAGGTGCGGCACTGCAAGATATTATAAATGTTTTAACTAGGCGCTGGCCTATGTTACACGTGATTTTAGCACCTGTGCGAGTACAAGGTTTTGAAGCTACAGCAGAAATTGCCGAGGCTATAACAAAACTAGATAAAAATGCAAATGTTGATACTATAATTGTTGCACGTGGTGGCGGTAGCAAAGAGGATTTATGGGTGTTTAATGCAGAGGTTATTGCGAGAGCCGCTGCGGATTGTAAAACACCAGTTATTTCAGCCATAGGGCATGAGATAGATTTTACAATTTTAGATTTTGTTGCAGACTTACGTGCACCAACTCCATCTGCTGCGGCAGAGCTTTGTGTGCCTGATATGGGTGAGTTAAAACAAAAAATATACAAAATTCAAGAAAATATTCAAAAAAATATGCAACTTCGTTTCCATTTGTGCTATAATATAATGAAGGTTCAAAAAAACACCCTCGAACAAGGTAGCGCTAGACGGAAATTTGCAAAAAGCGCCGAAAAATTAATAGATTTAGAGCAAGGTTTGCAAAGCTCAATGAATACCCTCATTACAAACAAAGAAAACGCAGTTGTGCATAATGCAAAGCTCGCGGATAGTTTAAATCCACTACGTATTTTAGCACGTGGCTACACTATGATTAAAAACGAAGAGGGTGCTGTTTGTACTGTTGAAAGTTTAAAAGTGGGGCAAAATATAGAGATTACTGGCGCAAATATGACAGTAAAATGCCTTGTGCAAAAAATGGAGAATAATAATGAAAAAACCTAAGAATTTTGAAGAGGGTATACTACGTTTGGATGAAATTTTACAAGAAATTTCTGACGAAAGCACACCGCTAACGCAGGCAGTTGATTTGTATGCACAAGCGGCAGGTTTACTTGCGTATTGCAACGAAGCACTAGGCAGTGCAAAATTACAAATTGAAGAAATTGATAGTCGTTTAAATGCAACAAAAGTAGAGGATGATATTTTATGATAAGTTACAGCGAGCAATATGAAAAATACCTCTCGCTAGTGAATAAAAATTTAGAGGACCTAGCGCAAAAACATTTGCCAGAAAGCTCAGCAGTTTGCAAAGCGGCGAGATACAGCCTGTTTAGCGGTGGCAAGCGTGTTAGGGCAATTTTAGCAATGGCTGTTTGTGATATGCTTGGCGGTGATTTAAACATAGCAGCTCAGGCAGCTAGTGCGGTTGAAATGCTACATTGTTACTCGTTAATACATGATGATTTACCTTGCATGGATAACGACGATTTTCGCCGTGGTAAACCATCATGCCATAAAGCTTTTGGCGAGGGCACAGCTGTGCTTGCAGGTGATTTGCTACAAACAGAGGCCTTTGCAATACTTGCAAATATGCAAACGTCCGAGATAATTTGTGCAAAAGCAGTGCAAGCATTGGCACAGGGCATTGGCTCGCAGGGTATGATATACGGCCAAGAGCTAGATTTGCACTTTGAAACAGTAAAAGCAACCGAAACACAATTGCGTGAAATACACAAAGCTAAAACAGGTGCTCTTATTAATGCTGCGGTGCAGTTAGGCGCAATTTGTGCAAACGCTGATGAAAAACAACGTGCAGATTTAAGCGAGTATGCGTATGCGCTTGGGCTTGTGTTTCAAATTATAGATGATGTGCTTGATGAAACTAGCACATGGGAAGAACTAGGCAAACCAATAGGCAGTGATGCGCAAAACGGTAAAACTACTTTTGTGAGTTTATATGGCATTGATGGCGCAAATAAATTAGCACAAGATTACAATATAAATTCCACGCAAAAACTACTTGCGAATTTTGGCGAAAAAGCGCAGTTTTTAGCTGAATTATCTGAAAAACTGCTTGTTAGACGTAATTGATTATTTTAATATTAATTATTATTTGAGGTAAAAAATAATGGAAACTTTAAAGACAATTTTTATGTGGAATCCGCTAATTACTATTCCACTACTAACATCTATGATAGCGCAAATTTTAAAATCATTAATAAACTTTGCGCTAATAGGAAAATATAGCACAGAGCGCCTTTTTGGCGATGGTGGTATGCCTAGTGCGCACAGTGCAACGGTGTGTTCGCTATTAGTTGCAGTTGGGCGTTTAGAGGGTACACAAAGTGCAATTTTTGCTATTGCTTTAGTATTTGCAACTGTTACAATGCACGATGCTATGGGCGTGCGCAGAGAAACAGGCGAGCAAGCTAAAATTTTAAATAAATTGATAAATACATGGATGGAACATGGCTCACATAATGTGCCATTACTTGCAGATAAAAAACTTAAAGAAATGGTAGGGCACACTCCTATTGAAGTTATAAGTGGTGCAATTTTAGGCACTATATTGGGCTTTGCTTTCCCTATTATGTAGCAGTTATTTTAAACAACCGAAAGCGATTTTTTTTATGAAGATTAAACTTTTAAACTCCATAAAACAAGTGGAGGACCTTAAAAAATTAAAGCCTATACAGCTACCTATATTATGTGAGGAAATACGAGCATTTTTGCTAAAAAGCGTTTCAAAAACTGGTGGGCACTTAGCCTCTAACCTCGGTGTTATTGAGCTAACAGTTGCACTGCATTATGCGCTAAATTCTCCTGTTGATAAATTTGTTTTTGATGTTGGGCACCAATGTTACACTCATAAAATTTTAACAGGGCGCAAAGATGCTTTTGATACTTTGCGCTCTTTTGGTGGTTTGTCTGGGTTTCCAAAACCTAGCGAGAGCGAGCACGATGCCTTTGTTGCTGGGCATGGCAACACTGCGCTTGCAATAGCAATAGGTTTAGCACAAGCAAAAAAAATAAAAGGCGAAAAAGGTCAAGTTTTTGCAATAATAGGCGATGGCGCATTTACTGGTGGCATGGTTTATGAAGGGTTAAATAATATATCTACGCTTAATAACCTTGTTGTTATATTAAACGACAATGAAATGTCAATATCTAAAAATGTCGGTGCGATGACAAATTATTTTACTACCTTGCGCACGCCACCAAAATATTTTAAATTGAAAGCAATGACGGAAAAAACTTTAGATGTTATTCCGTTAGTTGGCGACCCTGTAAAAAAAGCTATACAAAAAGGTAAGCAAACTTTTAGGCGTTCGCTTTATAAATCCACATGGTTTGAAACATTAGGGTTTCAGTTTGTAGGGCCAATTGATGGCCATGATGTAGAGCGTTTAGTAGTTTTGTTTAAAAACTTGCGTCATCAAACAGCGCCACTTTTTATTTACCTTGCAACACAAAAGGGTAAAGGTTATAAACCAGCAGAGGTTAACCCAGGCGAGTTTCATGGTGTATCGTCCTTTAACCCTGAAAATTTAAAAGACCCAGACGAAGCACAAAGCAAATCTTTTTCAACAAGTTTTGGCGAAACATTGAACGAACTTGCAAAAACAGATAAAAACATTTGCGCAATAACAGCAGCAATGAAATACGGCACAGGTTTGCAATATTTTTACAGAAGTTTTCCTAAAAGGTTTTTTGATGTTGGCATGGCAGAGCAACATGCGGTTACTTTTAGTGCAGGGCTTTCAGCAGGTGGTTTGTCGCCAGTTGTGTGTTTATATTCCACTTTTTTACAGCGTGCGTATGACCAAATAATACACGATGTTATGTTAACTAAGGAAAACGTGCTATTTGCCATAGATAGAGCAGGTTTAGTGCCTGGCGATGGTGAAACGCACCAAGGCGTGTACGACCCCGTTTTTTTACGTGAAATTGGCGTGCCTACATATTCTCCTTGTAATTATGCAGAGCTAAATTACTGGCTAGGGGAGTTAGTTAAAAATAAAAAAGGCCCACGTGCACTGCGCTACCCCCGTGGGGAAGAAGCACCTATGCTTGCGAAATTAGGTTGCTCAGGCAAGGCATATGATTGGTATTTTAATGAGCAAAAATCAAAAGTTGCATTTGTTAGCTATGGTGCACAAATGGAAGAGATGCTTTTAACTGCACAAAATTTACAAAAAGATAATATAGCGGTAAATGCATGTAAGCTATTGCGAATAAACCCTATACCTCAAAAACTTATAGATGAACTTGCAGAGTATGAAAACATAATTTTTGTTGAGGATTGTGTAGAAAAAGGTGGCATAGGCGAGGCCTTATGCTATGAATTACACAAGGCGAATTGGAAAGGTGCTTTCCACCACAAAGCCATACAAACACCTAATATACCACATGGTAACGTTAAACAGTTGCGTGAGGCTTTAGGTTTAGATGCACAGACAATAACAGAGCTAGCAAAGGAGATTTTGCAGTGAAAATTAGGTTAGACCAATACTTGGTACAAAATGGACTAATACAAAGTAGAGAGCGTGCAAAAGCCATGATTATGGCTGGCGTAGTTTTTGTAAATGAGCAAAAAATAGATAAAGCAGGCGAAATGATACAAGCTGATGCAAAAGTTGAAGTGCGTGGCAAGGATATAGCCTATGTTAGCAGAGGCGGTTTAAAGCTCGAAAAAGCTATGAAGACTTTTCCGCTAACGCCTAAGGGCAAAGTTTGCATGGATATAGGTGCTTCCACTGGTGGGTTTACAGATTGTATGCTACAAAATGGCGCAAAAAAAGTGTATGCGGTGGATGTTGGCTATGGTCAACTTGCGTGGAGTTTACGCACAGATGAGCGTGTAATTAACATGGAGCGTACAAATATACGCCATGTTACACTAGAAATGCTAGAGGAAGAAATTGCGTTTTTTAGCGTTGATGTATCATTTATTTCATTGTTTCATATTTTCCCAGTGGCGGCGGCAGTTACATCAGCAAACGCAACGGGTGTTTGCTTGATAAAACCACAGTTTGAAGCTGGTAAGGAAAAAGTAGGCAAAAATGGCGTAGTGCGTGACCCAAAAACACACAAAGAGGTTATTTTAAAAGCAACAGGTTTTGCTATACAAAATGGTTTTTCAGTAAAGGGTATAGATTTTAGCCCTGTTAAAGGGCCAGAAGGTAACATAGAATATTTACTATTTGTGGAAAAAGCGCAAGAACCTGAAAATTTAAGCGAGGAAGTTATCGACGCTGTTGTTGATGCTTCACACAGCACTTTAGCAAAATAAGTGTTTGTTTTAAAATGTGATAAATTGGAGCGTTGCAATGAAAGTTCATATTGAATCAAATTTAAAAAAAGACCCAAACGCAAAAGTAGCGCTTATAGCCGCTAAAGAGTTGATTAAATATGGGGTTGATGTGTTGTTTTCGAGCGAGCTTTGCGCTAGATTACATGGCAACTGTTTTTGCGAGGGTATCAAAGGTGTGCAAGTTTTACCAAAACTTGAATGTTACAATAATGCAGATGTAGTTATAACAGTAGGTGGCGATGGAACTATTTTGCGTGAGGCAATTTCATACTTAGATTATCAAAAACCAATTTTAGGTGTAAACCTTGGGCGTTGTGGCTTTTTGGCAACTTGCGAAATGGAAGAATTGTGTGAAAAGCTAAAGCGCCTAGCACAAAAAGATTATAAACTTGATGAACGTGCACTTTTGCATGTGGATATATTAGGGCGTGATTGGAAAGCCCATGCTTTAAATGATGTTGTTATTGCCAAAGGTAACTTTCAGCAAACTATTGATTTAAAAATAGCGTGCGATGGTATTTCGGTTGAACAATATAGGGGCGATGGTGTTATCGTTGCAACGCCTACTGGCTCAACTGCATATTCGCTTGCGGCTGGCGGGCCAGTGGTAGATGTATGCGCACAAACAATGATATTAACACCAGTTTGCTCGCATACTTTGCATGTACCAGCTATAGTTTTTGCGGCTAATCGTAGGCTTAGTATACAGGCAAAACAAGTTAGGCACGAGGAAATTTACCTAAGCTGTGATGGTAGCAATGGCGTGCTTTTGACAAATGAAGATATCGTGGAGATTTATATTTCACAGCAAAAAGTTTCGTTAATAACTTTTGGCAACGGTGATCAATTCCACGCAATAGATAATAAATTAAAATACCGTATATAAATATTTTTAAAAGGAGGATAATATATGGATATGATAAACCCAGCCGATAAAAAAAATAAACAGGCTCGTTTGCAAGCTATTTTACAGCTAATCGAGGAAGTGCCAATACAAAGACAAGAAGAATTGCTAGAGCACTTAGAACAAAAAGGTTTTGTGGTTACACAGGCAACAGTATCACGTGATATTAAAGAGTTGTTTTTAGTAAAAACCTCAACAGATAAAGGGTATAGGTACACAGCAAGCCCACGTGAATTATTGCATGACCCTCAAAAAGAAGGACGTTTTCGTACTATTTTTAAAGAATCTGTGATTAAGGTTGATTATGCAGGGCATACAGTATCAGTTAAATGCTACACAGGCATGGCAAACGCCGCTTGTGGCGTTTTTGATGCGTTGCAATGGGATAATGTGGTTGGTACACTTTCAGGCGATGATACGTTTTTTATACTTGCACGTACAGAGCGTGATGCAAGGATAATTTGTGCAGAGCTTTCACCTTTTATGAACGAGGTTTAACAGGC
>CAYJJL010000026.1:8731-14060 GCA_964370455.1 uncultured Faecalibacterium sp. | reverse complement strand
GTGCACAGGTTGTTACCTATGAGTTTAATAAAATCACAAACCCGCTGGATGGCTGTAGATTTGTTTATGATTTATTAAATAATGGCTACGATGTTGGTGCTAAAAATGGTGTGTATCCTACATTATTTGTGCTTTATCATCCTTTTTATAATAATAAAATTATCGATGAAACAATCACAATTAAAAATAACGCAGATACTAGCGATACTAGACTGGAACGTTTACCAGTTAGTATATATTTGATAAAGCAAAAAGATCCAAATAGCTCGGCTACACAACAGGGGAACTTAGACCTTGATTATTCACCTTTGATAGAGCTTGTGCAGCCATATAGTGCTACCGAGCCAACACAGCATGTGCGTATTTACTCAAACGCTGGCCAGCAGTTTTCAGATAGTGGTATAGTTGGCTTTGACCCTATACGTGATGATACAACGCAATTTGCATGGTACAACGGACCTGGTGTTTATTATACAGCACCGTGGGGTGAAAGTTTGCCTACGGATGCAAGTTTAACGCCAACTAGCTCAGATATTAAAGAAACAGAGCAAGCATATAGAATGTATGAAGTTACAATTGATATTTATGATGGCACTAGTTTAATCCATACATTAACAACTTCAAAACTTGCATAAGGAGATTTGTTTTGAATAAGAGATTTAATAATGCCTTAAAGGTTTTAAAATCAAATAGAGGTTCTAGCGTGGTTACAGTAATTGTGGCTATGTTATTTATATCTATTTTAGGCGCAGCTCTTTTATTTGCTACTTATACAGGTTTAGTTGTAAAAGTAACAGAGCGTGAAGGTAAACAAAATTTTTACACAGCCGAGGAATCAATGGAGATTATTCGGGCTGGGTTTCAACACGTTGCAAACGAAGAACTAAATAATTCATACGATGAAGCTTATACTTTTTTTAGTTTTTATAACTCCATAGTCGCAGGCGAAAACGCAAGTGAAGATTTTGAAAAAGTGTTTGCAAACGTTTATAAACAAAATATTTTACGTTTTGATTTTGATGATTATCAAACTACAGGCAGGCTGTTTACAGGTTCTAATTTAAACGAAGATTTAACATCTTTTGTTTACCCAGATGATGTAGCTTTAGATATAAGAGAAATTATTAAGTATTACAATTATGTTTTAACAGGTACGTTTGAGCTAAGTTATAATAATGTTAAACTGCCAGCGGGGCTTGTGATTGAACTTGTAGAGGGTAGTGGCGTTATAATTGAGGAAGATAAAATTATAATTGAGGGTTTAAGCGTTACTCAACGTGACCCAATAACAAACATATCTACGACAATTGTTTCAGATATAGTAATCAACGTGCCAGATTTTGCATACTCGTACTCAAACACAAATATTTCCAGTGTGCCAGATTTTGCTTTTATAGTTGAGGATAAAGTTACCTCGCTTGGTGTGGGGGATATTATGGTAGACGGTAGCCTTTATATGGGATCGTTTGAGGGTAACACACCTAGCAGTGTTTTTACAGTTTCTTCTGGTACTGTTATAACTGGAGGCGACGTTACACTTAATAATTTAGCTAATTTAACTTTAAGCCCAGGTACTAATTTTTGGGCTAATCAAATAAACGTAACAAATGCAAGTATAGATTTAAACGGCAACACTTATATTTACGATGATTTAATATTAGAGCGAAATGCCGATGTATATGTCAGCGGTGATTATATAGGCTATGGTAGCTCAAGCACTAACCCTGATCAAAGCAGTGCTATACTTGTAAATGGTACAAACTCACGTTTAAACTTGCAAAGTGCAAACTCGTTAACACTAGCTGGCAGAGGTTTTATAGGTAACATTAATATAAACGACACTGGCGAAATAGTAAATAATGGCACAACTACGTCTGAATCACTTGCGATAAGAAGTAACCAAAGGTTGTATTTAGTGCCAATACAAATGTTAGATACAACCGCAGATAGCAACCCTTTTGTGCATGGAGATAATGATATACCTACGGCAACTTTAAGAACAAATTACCCAATTTGGAGCACATTTAATGCTGAAACATATGGGTTAACTGAAAGTAGCGTAAAATCAGCAACTTACACCTTAGAGGGCGATAACGATATAACATATTACTTTTTTGATTTTGCAAATAATCAAGAAAATGCAGATAACTTTTTTAAAGATTATTTTGCAAATGCACCTGAATCTATTGAGTTTTATTTAAACCAATATTTGGATATTTTAAGTGTGTCATCGTCAGTTACTACTGCTGATGGTTATACTTTTAACAGGACATCAGACAATAGTATTGAACTGCTTAACCAAAGTGCGGCTGTGGCATTAAACTCAAATTATGCAAATGCATACGGCAATTTAGTACAAACCTTAACATCTAACGTAAGTGGAGCGTTAAGCACAACAACCCCATATGATCATTTAATTGAAACTGACGCAATACGTGCTTTTACTACTGAACCCGGTGTTTACACATTTGTTGATTCAGCCGATAGCACTAAAATTGTAGCGATGTTAATAATTGGTGGCGATGCAGATTACACTTTGTTTTCAAACGATTATCCAGATTTACGCTTTGTGCTAGGGTATGACCCAACAGTTGGTACACCAGGTGCTGAAGATGACGGACAAGGCTGTGATATTATAATTTCAGGCAATTTTACAGGCTTAATTGTAACGGATGGCGATGTTACTATTGCGGAACAATCACAGTTAATAGCAAATGGTGACGATGTTAGATCGGCTTTATTGGCACTGGGCGAAGGCGGCGTTATAATGGGGGATTTTGTTAACTTTGTTTCAAACGAATCAGAGGCAAACCCACTAGAAGATGCGTCGTGGAATCTTAACGAAATTATAGAGTACAAAGACTGGACAAAAAAATAAGTTAACGCAACTATAAAAAAGCAAAAATGCAATTACACTAAGGAGATTTGCGTGAAAAATAATAACAAGGGGTACACCCTTATTGAGTTAATTATAGTAATGGCAATAATTGCAGTAATAATTACGACATTATCATATTCAATGAGTATCGTTTTTAGAAATCGCTCAAGGGAGGCTGCGAGTGATTTTAATGCACTGCTGTCGGCTACAAAAATGGCTACATTAAGTGGTGAATATTATGAGATACCAGGTGAAACATCAGCAGACCCTACAACTTATCATAGCCCAAAACTTGTAATGCGTTATATAGGTGGTGCAGTGGATGAATACACGGCTGAACTATACACAACTTCAAGTACAGAGGCTACACAGGTGGAAGACCTCGGCGCTGGTAATCTGGGTATAAAATATTCTATCACTGGTGTTGATGCTGTTACTAATGTAGAGGTTACTGGCACGAGTATTAGCTTTACTTACAATAAAGAAACAGGCGCACTTGATACGTTTAACGATAAAGATGTAAGCGGGTATGATACTATTGTTTTAGATTTTGGCGCGAATTATGTAATAACTATTTACCCAAGCACTGGTTATCAAGAATATACCTAGCGCAGATAAACTTATTTGTTTAGACGAAAGGACATGAAAATTTTATGGTAAAAAATAATAAAGGCTTTACTATGATTGAATTGATTGTTTCGATTGCAATTTTTGGTGTTTTGTCACTTGGTATAGTTAATTTTATGACAACAGGCGTTGGTTTATTTTCAACTGTAAACACAGGGCTTTCTTTACAGTACGAGTCACAAACGGCTATGGCACAATTGCAAGAGTATATAATAGATTGCAATTATTCTATCGATTGGAATGACGATACAGATACTTTAGTTATTGTAAACGCATTTGAAAACTCAGCGAACACTGATGATACAGACTACACAACGCATACTTTTAAGTTTGATAATACAGACAAAACTTTATATTATAGCAAACTTGTAGAAACAGTGTCGGTTGATGAGCACAACGTAATTACTACAACGTTTGTTTCTTCAACAGTGCCAGCGGTAGTTACACGCAATGTAAGTGTTTTTGATATAGCACTTGAAAGTAATATTACCATAACAGATGAAGATAATAATAACGATGGTTTTGTTGACCCAAGTGATGTTTATTATAGAACAGATAACATAAGCTTTACACTTTTACTGGAAAAAAACGGCAGGGAATATACAGCTACACAGGAATTAAACCTCAGAAATAAACCAAGAACCACATCTTAGGAAAGGACAATTACCTTTATGAAAATATTCACTAATTTAAAAATACCAGCAAAACGTAAAGTAATTGCCATTGTATTGGTTTGTGCCTCGGTTTTATCTATAACCAGTTTACTTTTTAGTGCAAGTGCAACCTCACAAGCGCCAAAGCGTACAGATGAGGGCTATGCTGAAAACTTTTTATCCTATGGTAGCATAGAGCGAATAAAAGCAGCAGGTGAGCTTAATGTTTTAGAGATTATACCTGATGATGCAGTGCGAGGAACTTTAGGTTTTTACATTGCTGGTCAAGAGGATTTACTAACATCTAGCGATATTGACGCAATAGATTCTTTCAATAATGCAAGCGATAGGCAAACGGTGTATAACAATATATTAAATCTTTACAAAGCCGAAGGTATTGTTAACGATTCAACTAATGTTGATAGCGTAAATGCGCCGATTTTTGATAATGGTTATTCAGAAACATATCCTTGGCAATATCCTGCTGGAGGCGGCAGTGAAATACTAGGCTCATATCTACCGCTTGAAAATTTGGAATCACAAACATTTGATAAAGGTGTTGCATATGGCTTTACCTTTGCCGAAGAACAATTTGGCGATTTTGAAAGAGAGGGAGATTTTGTAATTAAACCTCTTGGCGATGGTGATTTTAAACAAGCCATTGGCTATTTGACTTATGGCGAAGCTATGGTACCTAGCGCACATAGCTATTATTACAACCCAACATTTGTTTCAGTTACTAGCCAAATGGATAGTGACGGAGATGGTAGAGTTACAATAGATGAAGTAACCGCCTTTGCTAACCTTTATTTTGGACGTGCAATATATCACGATACTGGCTATGTACCATTTGTAGATTCAATCCCAGTAGGTGGAGATGACACAACTGCTAGCGATACTAATGCAGAAGATGGCACAGCCGGCGATAGCACTAATAGCGATGCACCTACTGGAGATACAAACACAGGTGACGCACCTACTGGAGATGCACCCACAGGTGACACTACAAATACAGATGACGAAATAGCAACAGGTATATCTGCAAATGCTAATTCTGGCAATTTTTCAAACGCAATAGCTACTGCTAGTACTATGGGTATTTCTAGTGCAGTTATGAATAATACAAGTGCGTTTATTAACACATCAACAATACCAGTGGCAACAAATACAA
>CAYJJL010000026.1:0-8631 GCA_964370455.1 uncultured Faecalibacterium sp. | reverse complement strand
CAAGGTTATTTGGGCGATGGTTATTCCTTTGAAGTTGTTGGCGATGAAGATAAAGATTATTCAAGCGATTTTGAACACATTTATATAATTACTAATTATAATGTACCTTCTGAAACGTACGATGCTACAACTACCAAATATTATGCTATGCATAACAGCTTTGTTTCACCTAGTGACCCAATACAACCTGAAAACATGACAGAGTTTGAATATTTTGGTAATAATGATTTAGTTTACACCTATGTTGGCGAGGGTAAGGGTAATTATGTTGCGATAGAAACTACAGAGGTTTTAAACGCAAGTTTTGAAATACACTATCAAGAAATTTATATTACTGGTTTGCAAAATAACGATTGGTTTTATAAATATGTTTTAGATGGTAAAGATTACACTGATACAACTACAGGCGCAACACTAACAAATATTAATTTAGATGTTTATACTACTTCAAGCGTAAACTCATTTGTAAATGCAGGAGAGCTAGATTTAAGTGAATATGATTTAATAGTTGTAAGTGAGGGATATCAAAGAGGTGGTAATGTAGCAGATATAAACGCCACTGATATATCTAGCTTACTTGAAAACGCTGTGCACAATGTACCTTTGCTGATTAGTAGTTACACACAGCCAAAAGCATGGCCAACTTTATATAACGGCATATTAGATGACGATGGCAATGGATCATTAGATAATGAATTACTGGCAAAATATCCAGATGTTATCGTATATCAAACAGATGACGCTGATTTAAAAACATCAACAATAGTAAACACTGGTTTTTATGATGATATTGATGGCACAGATGAACTTAGCAAAGCTTTTAGAGATGCAATTGACAGTGAGGTTATACGTGAAAACTCTTTACGTGAACTAACGGGTGTTGTAAGCATTACTAGTGATGTTACAATGGCAACCGCTATGCGACATTTGCTAAACACTGTTGATAGGCGTGAGGATAATATTAAAACAGAAATCAATGTACTTGAAATACAAGCAATATATATACCAACTGACGATAGATGGAAAAACCCAAGTGCTTCAAACTATGCTGGTTTAAAAACTTCAACAGTTGCACAGTGGACAGGTTTTAACGAAAGTGATATTTATATAACAACTATGGCGGTTACAGAGTTTATAGGCAAAAACGAAAATATTTTTGAAACCTACGACCTTGTTTATATAGGTAGCTCTGTTTATGGCTTTAATACTACTACTGTCGGCGGGAAAACTATAACAAATTATAACGATAATTCGATGGATGGGTTAATATACACTAATATAGGTGACACTTACGGACAAGAAAACTCAACTTATGGTTTGATTGATAGCGAGTATTATATTAACGGTAGTCAGTATCAAGTATCAGGCAATGGTATTGATTATGTAGGCTGGCCAGTAAAACATGATGGTGCAGTAGATACGCGTTTTTCTGGCTTTGATATACCGCCTGCAAAACTTCAAGAATTGCACGCTTTTGCACAAGCAGGTGTCCCTATTGTTATTGATGATGGGGTAATTTCTAATACAGTAAGTAACACAACTATACCAGCAACTAGCGTGGCTGTAACTATTGATTTTAGAAACGATACAAACGGTACAGCAAGCGTGCTTGATGATGTTAGCGAACTTTATGTTGTAAACCCATTAGTTACTGAGTATTATCCACTTGCTATAGCATATCAATGGCAAAAAAAAGATGCTAGCGGTAGTTATGTTGATATTTCAGGTGCGAACTCATATAAATTGGATATAGATGTAACTGATGCGAATGGTGATTATAGATGCAATGTTTCAGTTTACGAAAACGGAACGCTATTAAACTCTGCATTTAGATTTTTTTATTAGAAGCTTTCTACAGCTTTGATACTTCAGTTATTTATTATTCATTACTTGATGAAGATAGTGCACAGGCACACACTAAAATCTATTTTAAAAATAATAACACCGCATTGCATGAATTTTTAAGTGAAACTGATTATAACGCTTTAACTGATAGTGCTGAAAAAGCAAAATATACTAGCTTTAATGTAAATATCAAAGCGAATGATATTATAACGCAAACACAATATGATGCTTTAACCGATAGTGAAAAAAATGCATATAATAAGGTGCAAGTAGGTTATATTGATGATATCAAATTTTACTCAGCAACAGATACACCAAAAACTACAAGTAGCAAGTATATAATAGTTGATGATAAACTAAACAGCACGTCAGCTATGTATTTTGAAGCAGATAGAGCAAAATCCGTTATACCTGTACTTTTAACTCAAGCAGTAGTAACTGAGCCTAGCGGTACACAAACTTACCATGCTTCAAGGCGCTGGGCATTAAAACAAACAGATAATGGCACAGCGATAACTACAGGGCAAACCGAAAACAGCAGTGCAAACTTAAATGCAGCCGACAGTGCTTTATATACTAGCTTTGAAACGTACAGCGCACAATTGCAATACGTAAAAACTGCTGATGAAAAATATAGCTTTACAGCAAATGTGGCATCAAATTTACCAGGAGTGGTTACAGAGATTAAATGGCTTACAAAAGATGACACAGATAACTGGGTAGACCTTACAGGTGGCACAATTACTGGAGATAACGCAGTGCAAACAGTTACCCTAGATGCATTGCCAGCATCTGGTGCTGTTAGTTATATTGCAACTTATAAAGTGGCTGGTATAAAGGTGTTAGAGCTTCATTCAGCGGATGTTACTTTTGATTTAGCAATAATTACTACAGAAATTGCGCCTAGCAATAATTTGGATATACCAGAGTATACAACCAGTTATGATGTGCTTGACGAAAATAGAGTAGATAATAGCTCAAATATGTGGGAGGCCTTTATGGGCGACCCACGTGATACTGTTAGAGATGAGATTATGTCAAGGCCTAACGTTATGTCGGTTAGTGAGGTAGAGGAACTAAATGCAGTAGAAAATTCAGAGGGGTTAAGCTTTTATTTAAACCTTTCAAAGCCACAAATGAACTTTACAACTCAGCCTATTGAATATGGCAGTACTGAGCATTTTGATTACTTGGGAGTTTCGCCTACTACTGATATTACTGTGCTATTAAGTCAAGATTTAGTCACTGGGGATAGTAACACTCTTATATATGAATTTGAGTTAACTAACCCAACAGACCCAACACCAGTTGACACTAAATATTATACTAACCTATATAATGATATAGATGGTAATGGTAGATTTAGCACAACTGAAAGTTTGAGCGATTTAGTAGTATATGAAAAACTAGATGATGGCTTAGGGAATATAAGTTATCTCAAAATTGATGAAAACCAATTAAGTGCGGGTAAAACTTATAAAGTTGATAGAAGCCTACCAGATTCTGTAGTTGGTGCAGTTACTTGGAAACTTGAAATTGTAAAAGTAGGCGCAGAAACTATTACAGCTTCGCACACGGGCATAACTTATAATAAACCAGATCAAATTACAGAAAATAAAAGTTTTGCAAATATATCAAAGTAGCAAGTAAATGTAAAGGGAATAAAAAACAGAGTTTCATAATTTACGGCATTTTGGGGCATACGATATAACTGTTGACGCATTAACTATAAATGATATTTATTATGAATATGAGCACGAATCAACAAGGACACAAGAGCAAATTGCTGAGGATATTTATAGGCATTTGAATGACTATGATATTATATTCCTTGGTTTTCAAGATTCATTTGGTGCGTTTTCGGTAAATAAAGGTATGTCGCTAGCAAGTTCTGAAGCTTTGCAAAAGTATATACTTTCAGGCAAGGCTATAGTGTTTACTCAAGATACAATTTCTACAGAGCATATACCAGTTTATAATTATCCACAGGTTAATAGTAGTGGTGTGCGAGTTGATGGTGATTTGTTTGGTAACTATTATTTTTCAAGCTATTATTTTAACAATGTTATACGTGGCGTTGTAGGTATGGATAAATACGGCGTAGTTAGCGAAAAATATGGCTTATCACAATACTCATATTTTGGCACGTTAGATGCATACAACCAAAACACTAAATATGTAACTACTGGTTACCAAGGTGTAGATAATAACATTGCAACACAAATTGAAGATGATGGTTATGCTGTTGCATATAAACCTGGTTCTGGCAGGACAGAATATGTTGAAGAAACACACGGTTTTACTACGTATTTAACAGTGTTAAAACCATCAAATAGTGGACAATTAGAGGCAACTGTTAGTGACGATGGTAATTATTCTATAGCAAATTTCCATTTTACTAATGAAATTTCTCAGGTAAATAAAGGGCAGATAACGTCTTTCCCTTATAATGTAAACACTGCTTTTTATAATAACACCGCTGAGCGCAGTAATTACCAAACTCAAGATATACTAAGTACAAGCACTTACGATGGTAACTATCATAAACTTGATAACACAAGCAACAACCAATACACACAAGTTAACCTTTATGATGAGGATGTAACAGTATGGTACACCTTGGCAAATGATAAAGATGGTGATAATGTTTCGACATCACCTGGCTTTACAAACCACTACAATGATGTATCAAATGCGTTTTATATTTTTAGTAAAGGTAATATAACTTATACTGGTGCTGGTAACGCAAACCAAGTGCCACAAGGCATTGAAAAGAATTTATTTATTAATACTATGATAGCATCGTATCGCCCAGTTGAAATTGCGCCAGAAATTACAATTTCTGATTCTGTTGGTGGTGAGTCCATTACTAATCTTTATATTACAACCACTTTAGACCTAAACTTTAGCAATGGTGTTTTAGGCCAAACAGATGGCGAAAAACAAACGATAGATATAAACACTTTGAGCGAAGATGAAAGAAAAATTTATTTCTATGTTGAAAATAATAGCATAGGTCAAAGGACATTAGAGATATCTTTAAGGTATGGTTTAGGTGTTAATGGAGCATTAGGCGAGGATACTGATGGCGATGGTGAATTTGATGTATTTTATGGCAGTACAATAAAGGCAACTGCTTTAAATGAAAATTCCGTTAATAGTAGTACTTTGTATTACTTTACTTTAACACAGGAAATGTTAGATTTAATATCAAATTCAGATGATTTTTCCATGCTAGCATGGGCTGAGGTACGCACAACTGTTAATGGCGAACCTGTTGTTGTAACCTCTGACTATTTAAAAATTAGTGCTTTAGGTTTATTGCCATTGATATAAAGTAAACTTATATCATATAACTAATAAATCAAAAATCACACAGCCCTCTTGCATTTGCAAGGGGGCTGTGCTTGTGTTTTTGAGTGTATAATGGTAAACTTATGTAGTAAAACATATTAATTATTAAAAGCAAATTATTATAAAAAAAATTTAAAAAATGCAAAATAGGTGAATGATGAAAAACAATATACTAAAACAATATTTCGGCTATGATGAATTTCGTCAAGGGCAAGAGCCTTTGGTTGAAGGCATTTTATCAGGGCGAGATGTGCTAGGCATAATGCCAACTGGTGCAGGTAAATCAATTTGTTTTCAGGTGCCAGCGCTTATTTTAGAGGGCATAACAATTGTAATTTCGCCTTTGATATCTTTAATGCAAGATCAAGTTAAAAGCCTTGTGCAGCAGGGTGTTTCGTGTGCGTATATAAATAGTTCACTAACCGTAGCACAAGTGGATAAAGCACTATATAACGCAGAAATGGGCGTTTATAAAATAATCTATGTTGCGCCAGAACGCCTTTTGACAGAACGTTTTTTGCAGTTTGCTCAAAACGCAAATATATCAATGTTAACAGTGGACGAAGCTCATTGTATTTCACAGTGGGGGCAAGATTTCCGCCCTAGCTATGCGCAGATACCTAGTTTTATAAATCAGCTCGCAACAAGGCCTGTTATTTCGGCTTTTACTGCAACAGCAACTAAACGAGTGCGTGAGGATATAAGCGAAATTTTACAGCTAAATAACCCTGTTATTATTACCACTGGTTTTGATAGAGCTAACCTTTATTTTGAAGTTAAGCAAACAAAAAACAAAATGGCAGATTTGCTTGAATTTTTAAAAGGTAAAGAAAATTTAAGCGGTGTTATTTATTGTGCCACACGCAAAGCAGTTGATGAAGTTAGCGAAGAATTGCAGTTTAGAGGTTTTTCAGCTAAAGGATATCACGCGGGAATGACACAAACCGAAAGGCAGCAAAACCAAAATGATTTTATATACGATAACACAAAAATCATAGTGGCGACAAATGCCTTTGGTATGGGTATAGATAAATCTAACGTTAATTTTGTTGTACATTACAATATGCCAAAAGATATGGAAAGCTATTATCAAGAGGCGGGGCGTGCAGGCCGTGATGGGACAGCGGCGCATTGCCTTTTGTTATATAGCTCAAAGGATGTTTTTACTAACCAATTTTTAATTGAAAATAACAAAGATAAAACCTATGAAAGCCCAGAGCTTGAGCAAGAACTTAAACAAAGGGAATATGAGCGTTTAAAACGCATAACATTTTACGCAACAACATATAATTGTTTGCGTAAGGATATCTTGCAGTATTTTGGAGAAACAGCACCTGAAAAATGCGATAATTGCGGTAATTGTAATGTCGAATATGAAACGCAAGATGCAACCATACTGGCGCAAAAGATACTTTCATGTATAATACGCACTGGCGAGCGTTTTGGGCTTGGTATGGTTATTGATGTTTTGCGTGGTAGCAAAAACGAAAAAGTGCTAAATTGGCATTTTGATGAGCTGAGTGTATATGGCATTTGCAAAGAGCGTGCAGATGTTATAAAATTAGTTGCAGAACATTTAATACGAGAGGGATACTTAGAGCAATCCAACGAGCAAATGGCAGTTGTAAAAACCACAGCAAGTGCAAAAAGTTTATTAAAAGGTGAAACTAGCTTTAATTTAAAAATGCCTAAACAATCACTGGTGAGCGCAGCTAAAAAGCATACAGCTGGCAAACAAATACCACACGGCAGGGAAAAGCTGTTTGAGGATTTACGCACTTTACGTATGCATTACGCAAAGGAACAAAATGCACCAGCATTTACAATATTTACAGATTCGACATTGATTGATATGTGCGCAAAACTACCTACTACTAAAGAGCAATTTTTAGATGTTTCAGGCATAGGGCAGAAAAAACTTGATAACTATGGTGAGGTTTTTATTGCTATGATATCGCAATTTGTTAAGGGCAACGATATAAAAACTGAAAGCAAAGTAGAAAAAGTTAAAAAGGATAAAAATACAAAAACAAACCTAAAAATGCCAGAGCCACGCATGATTGATGAAATTGAATTATCAGATGAGGGTATCTCGGTAATGGTGCTAGTAAAAAATATTAACGCTATGCTCGAATATTATGAGTGCCAAAAAGCAAGTGTGGTTAAGGTTTCAAATTGGTTATTGGAATTAGGCTATTTGCAAGTACAGGAGAGTGAAAACGGCAATAATAAAGTGCCGACAGAAAAAGGTTTTGAGCTAGGTATTTATCAAGAAAAGCGTGAAAAGGATAATTACAGTTACAACATAAATTTATATCCACGAGAAGTACAAAAATTTATAGCTGAAAGTATAATTGAAATTTTGCAATTTTAGCAAAAATAAGTTTAAGTTAGCTGAACTGCAAAAATAACGATATTTAGGCATTATTTGTAATTTGTAAACCTGTTTTGTTAACATTTACAAAATCTTAACAAAATAATTGCGTTTAACACTTGATTTTTCTTGCAATAATGTTTAAAATAGCTTTAGCACTCAAACTTAATGAGTGCTAAATTAAAATAAACAATACAATTTAGGAGGAACTCACTATGAAAATTAAGCCTTTAGCAGACCGTGTAGTTTTAAAAGCGGTTGAGGCAGAAGAAACCACCAAAAGTGGCATTATCCTTGCAGGTAGCGCAAAAGAAAAACCAGAAGTTGCCGAGGTTGTAGCAGTTGGCCCAGGTGGCATGGTGGATGGTAACGAAGTAACTATGTTTGTTAAAGTAGGCGATAAAGTGCTTACAAGCAAATATTCTGGCACTGAAGTTAAAGTAGATGGCGAGGAATGCACAATTGTACGTCAAAGTGATATACTTGCAATTGTAGAATAATATTTTTTTAGTAGCATAATGTGCAATAATAGCACATATTAGTAAAAGGAGTAACATAAACATGGCAAAACAACTTAAACAAGGCGAAGAGGCTCGCAAGGCTCTGTGCGCTGGTATTGATACCCTTGCAGATACAGTTAAAATTACACTAGGCCCAAAAGGTCGTAATGTCGTTTTAGGCAAAAAATTTGGCGCACCAGTTATTACTAACGATGGTGTTACAATTGCCAAAGAAATTGAGTTAAAAGATGCTTTTGAAGATATGGGTGCACAATTAGTGCGTGAAGTTGCTACTCGTACAAACGATGCAGCTGGCGATGGCACAACAACAGCAACTGTTTTAGCACAAGCTATGGTTACAGAAGGCATGAAAAACGTTGCAGCTGGTGCAAACCCAATGGATATTAAACGTGGCATGCAAAAAGCTATTAACACAGCTATCGAAAGCATAAAAGCAAGCAGCCAAAAAGTTAACGGTAGCAAAGATATAGCTCGTGTTGGTACAATTTCTGCTGGCGATGCTACAATAGGTGCACTAATTGCAGAAGCTATGGAAAA
>CAYJJL010000025.1:0-14143 GCA_964370455.1 uncultured Faecalibacterium sp. | reverse complement strand
TGTTTTGGTTTACCTTATTTTTTACTTTGCAATAAACTAAAAAGTTTTTGTTATATTTCCTATTGCGTTTTCAACATTAGACATTGCACCCTGTGCTTTTTTGCTTAGCTTTTTTGTAACGCGTTTCATGTCTCGGCTATTTTGTGAGGCATAATACATACCCGCTGCGCTCATAACTGCACCTGCTGCCACGCCTAGCATTACGTTAGTCGGCATTCCGTTTGTTTGCTTTTTCTTTTTCATAAATACTCCTTTACATTTTAAAATATTAAAATTGTGTGTGATATTTTTATTATCACCCTCCAAATAAGCGATTATACACTTTTTTTATATTAAATTTTATGATATAATATACCAGTGTATATTAAAAATGATAACAAGCATATATAAAAGGAATTTTTTAAATGTCAAATCAAATAAATCAAAAAAAAATATTAGCCTTAAATGATTTGTCCTGCCTTGGTAGGGCGAGTTTAGCTGTTATCGCTCCTGCTATAAGCGCAATGGGGCACCAAGTTATTTCAATGCCTACTGTTTTGCTCTCCACACATACAGGTGGTTTTGGCACACCAGCAAAACTACAAACAAATGCTTTTGCACACGAAGCACTGCTACACTATAAAAACCTGGGTATTACTTTTGATATTATCTACACTGGTTATCTTGGCGGTGCCGCTGGTGCACAGCTTGCACAAACAGCTTTTGAGCTTTTTCCAAGTGCAAAAAAGTTAGTTGACCCTGTTATGGCTGATAACGGCAAGCTATATAGTGGTGTTAACCCAGAATGGCGCGCCGGGCTTGAAACCCTTTGCACTTGCGCACAGGTTATCACACCCAATTATACAGAGGCTCATTTGCTTTTACACAGAGAAATACCTGCTCAAGCACCAACCAAAGCATATGTTGAAGCACTAGCTCAAGAGCTAACAACCATTGCGCCAACTGTTATAATAACTGGCATTGATATGGGCGATTACTTAGGTATAGCCAGTGCTGGCGCTGAGAGTTTTTATCTGCAAACACCACGCAAAAAAGGTAACTTCCACGGTACTGGTGATTTATTTGCAGCCGTTTTAACAGGTGCACTAGCAAGCGAAAAAACTTTAAAAAATGCCGCCGAAATAGCAGCTGATTTTGTTAGCAGTGCTATCGAAAACACAACTACTGATGATACACGTTTTGGTTTATGCTTTGAACCATTACTTTATAAACTTGCAAACAACACATAAAAATACTGCTTATAAACAAAATTAACACACAGAAAGTGAAAAACCAAATGCAAAACCCTACATTAAATATAGTTTTAGTTGAACCACGCATACCACAAAACACTGGTAACATTGCACGCACATGTGCATGTACAGGCGCTAGTTTACACCTTGTTGGCCCTATGGGCTTTACTATAGATGATAAAAACGAAAACCACCATGGCTTGCATACTGGGAATATATAGATATACATTATTATGATAATTTGGACGATTCTTTTGCTAAAAATAATGGCCCATATTTTTATTTTACAACAAAAGCACCACAGCGCCACACAGATGCTACATACCCTGACGGTAGCTATATTGTTTTTGGGCGTGAGGATGCTGGCCTACCAGAAGATTTGCTTGCAGCAAATGAACAATCTTGCGTGCGTATGCCAATGCGTGAAAATTGCCGTAGTTTAAACCTTGCAAACTCTGTTGCAGTTGGCGTTTATGAAGTACTGCGCCAATGGGATTTCCCCGAATTACTTGACCATGGTAGATTACGTGAATACGAATGGACTGGGAATGAAGCATAATTAAAAATCAAATTTGCTTTTAACTATGCTTTATGCTAATAAGAAGAATGGAGAATTATCATGAACAAAACAGCTATACTATGCGATTCTTGCAGTGATATCCCCGCCGAGCTACTCGAAAAATACGGCATTGATATGATTAACTTTCACATTGTGCTTGATGGTGTTGATTATATTGAGCGTGAAAGCTTTACCAATGATGAGTTTTATAATATGATGCGCAACTCACAAGGTGTGCCTACAACGGCCGCTATAAACGTTATAGAATTTACCGAAAAATTTTGTGAATATGTAGATGCAGATTATGAAACATTAGTTTATTTTTCCATGAATAAAAACGGAAGTGCTACACATAACAATGCGCTTTTAGCTGTAAATGCATTAAAAGAAGAACGCCCAAACCATAAAATGCAGATACATGTTATAGATAGCCACACTTACTCCATGACCTACGGCTGGTATATTTGCGAGCTTGCACGTAAAATTCGCAATAGTGGGCATGTGCATATCGCCATAGCTGAGTTTAACGATAAAATGTCTAAGGCTGAAATAATTTTAGGACCTTACAGCCTAAAACAAATGAAAAAAAGTGGCCGTATTTCAGCTGCCTCAGCATTTGCAGGTGAGCTACTTGGCTTGCGCCCCATAATAACGCTGATTGACGGTGAAACAAACGTCAACAGCAAGGTACGTGGTGACGATAACGTTATACCTGCAATGCTTAACCTATGTAAGGAACGTACCGCAAATGCTGAAGATTTTGAATATATGATAGGTTATACCGATTTACTGCGTGTTAACGATTTAGTGCGTGCTGCTCGCAAACAATTTGGAAAAGAACCTATAACAGTGTTTAAACTCGGCGGTGTAGTTTCTGCAAATACTGGCCCAGATGTACTTGCTTTAGTGTATCTAGGCGAAAAACGCACATAGAGATTTTCGTGAGATTAATAAATTATTAAGTTTATATGGTGTGGCAACTCTCACTTAAATAATATATAGCCAAGTTATGCAAAGCAGTTAATAAATACGCTTAAAAAACACATTTGTTAAAAGTTTTATATAGCAAGGCGTCCGCAAACACAATATTTAAGAAAGAAGGAAACAAACCATGAACTCAAACAAATTTTTCTCCCCTAAGAAAATGGTGCGCTGCGCTATCGTAGCCGCCGTTTACGTTGCACTTAGCCTCGCTTTTGCACCACTTAGCTTTGGCGCAGTACAAGTGCGCTTTGCAGAACTATTAGTACTTTTACCTGTTTTTGGTGTAGAGTATATAATTGCTGTAACACTTGGCTGTTTATTAACAAACTTAATAGGCTCTAGCATTTTAGATGTGTTTTTTGGCACAATAGCAACCTTGCTAGCGTGTTTTATCACATACGCAGTGCGTAACAAACGCATAGCAGGTTTTGCTATACCTGCAGCTTTACCACCTATTATTTTTAACGCTGTTATTATTGGCGCTATGATTACATTTTTCTTTATGGGTGACACTGCTTTTTCAATGCAAATTTTATTGGCTAACATGCTATCCGTTGGTATTGGGCAAATTATTAGTTGTGGCTTATTAGGTGTTGGCTTTGTAAAAATAATTGAAACAAACAAAACTTTATATAAAATATTTACCGACACACAAAAGTAAATATCAAGGAGCTTTTTATGCATGTAATTAATGCAAATTCAAAACCAAGCGCAATTATATGGGATTGGAACGGCACACTTTTAGATGACCTTGATTTTTCGGTTTATTGTTTAAACATTTTACTTAGCGATTTTGGTTATACCCAACGCTACAGCAAAGAGCAATACCACGAAATATTTGATTTTCCTATTATTAATTATTATAAAAGTGCTGGTTTTGATTTTGAAAAACATCCCTTTGATATACTTGCAAAGCGTTTTATGGAACACTACATTAAAGGCAGTATAAAATGCAATGCAAAAAAAAGTGCACATATTGCGCTAAATGCTTTTCGTGATGCTGGCATAAAACAAGTTATATTATCCGCCTCTCCACGTGATTTACTTATTGAGCAAGTTACTGCACGTAGGCTTGATGGTTATTTTAATGAAATGCTAGGTTTAACAGATATATATGCACGCAGTAAAGTTGAACTTGGCAAAAACTGGATATCACAAAGTGGCATAGATATTAAAAACGCTGTTATGATTGGCGATACTTCGCATGATGCCGAGGTTGCTGCTGCCATGGGCGTGCGCTGCATTTTGCATAGTGGTGGGCATCACAATACTACTACTTTAGCAAAAACTGGTTGCAGCATTGTAAACTCACTAGCTGATTTGCCAGATTTGCTTTTGCATTAATCAAACAAATATTTTTATTAAACATTATTACAACAAATAAAATTGTAAGCATACAATTAAAAATAGCAAATTACTAAAATAAACAAGTACCGCCATACTATTACAACCTTCGGAGATTGTAAAGTACGGCGGTACTTGCTTTTTATGGACATATATGGAAATAGTGAATAGCTAGGAAGAGCAATCACTACATCATAGCAACAACTATTATGCGAAAGTGATTGTTGTGCCAGTTTCGCCATTTAAAGCTTCAACAGCTTTATCTAGGCTTGTAATGATAGCTTTTTTACCAGGGAAAGTACGTGCAAATTTCATAGCGGCTTCTACTTTTGGCAACATGCTACCAGGTGCAAAATGACCTTCTTCAACATATTGTGCAGCTTGTGCAAGTGAAATATTGCCTAAATCTTCTTGGTTTGGTTTACCCCAGTTGATAGCAACTTTTTCAACTTCTGTTAAAATTAGCAATACATCTGCGTTTACTTCTTCAGCTAATAATTCAGCTGCAAAGTCTTTATCAATAACAGCTGCAACGCCATGCATGTTACCATCTGGTTTTTGAACAACAGGCACACCGCCGCCGCCGCAAGTGATAACGATAGCGTCGTCCCATAGTTTTTTAACTGCATCAATTTCAACAATTTTGCGTGGTAGTGGTGAGGCTACCATACGGCGCCAGCCACGGCCAGCATCTTCTTTCATGATGTAGCCTTTTGTTTGCATAAGCTCTTTTGCTTCTTCTTCAGTATAAAAAGCGCCTATTGGTTTTGTTGGGTTTTGAAAACCAGGGTCGTTTTCATCAACAATCATTTGTTTTGTTAATGCAACAACAGGTACGCTGTGATTGCTAACGTTAAGCGCATATTTCAAGCTTTGTTGTAGGTGGTAGCCAATATAACCTTGGCTCATAGCACCACAAACGTCAAAAGGCATAGCAGGCACTACATCTTTTGCTGTTTCGCTAGCTAGCAAAATTCTGCCAACTTGTGGGCCGTTACCATGTACAACAGCCATTTCATAGCCGCTGCAACTAATTTTAGCGATACTTTCACAGGTTTTTTGCACAACTTCTAGTTGGCCTTCTGCACTGCCGCCGCTACTTTTGCTTTGCAAAGCATTGCCACCTAGGGCAATAACAATACGTTTGCTCATAATTATAATCCTCCACGATTATTAGTTTAAATAGTCAAAGGGCGAACCCACGTTTAAATCGCCAGCCGCCCTTTGCTATTTGTTGTCCTTTAGTAAATACTAAAACCTATCATTAGCCTTTGCATTGTTGTTGTGTAATGCAGTGAATATTACCGCCACCATAAGCGATTTCTTCAGTGCGTACACCAACAGATTTGTGCTCAGGGAACCAGCTTTGGATTGTATCTAAAGCAAGTTGGTCGTTTTCATCGCCATATTGTGGTACGATAACACCGCCATTAACAATAAGGAAGTTCATGTAAGATGCGATAGAAACTTCGCCATCTTCACGTGGCATTGTACCTTCAACATAATCGATTTCAAAATCGCCACGGATAGTAACGTATTTTTTAGGCATGCAAAGTTTGTTAACTTTTAGTTTGCGACCTTTAGCATCTGTTGCTTCACAAAGTGTTTTGTAAGCGTCTTGAGATGCTTGATAGAATTGGCTTGTTTCATCTTCAACAAATATGCAGCCAACTTCGCCTGGGCGAATGTAGCAAGCAACGTCGTCGATGTGGCCGTTTGTTTCGTCTGGGTCGATACCGTCTTTAATCCAGATAACTTTTTCAACATTTAGGTATTCGCAAAGTTTTTCTTCGATTTCTTCACGGCTCATATCAGGGTTACGGCCTGGAGAAAGTAAGCACATATCTGTTGTGATAACAGTGCCTTCGCCATCAACGTGTATAGAACCACCCTCAAGGATAAAATCAGGTGTATGGTAGGTATCAATGCCTTCGATTTCGCACATTTTTTGTGCGATTAAGCTATCTTGATCCCATGGGAAGTATAGGCCATCATATAGGCCACCCCAAGCGTTAAAGCCCCAGTCTATTGCGCGAACATCGCCTTTATCGTTAACAACGAAAGTAGCGCCAGAATCGCGAACCCATGCATCGTTGCTTGATGCTTCAAGCACACGTATTTCAGGAGGTAAACTGTTGCGGCAGTTTTGGTATTGGCTAGCAGAAACAAGCATTGTTACAGGCTCAAATTCGCTGATAGCTTTAGCTATGTTGCCGAAAACTTTTTGCGCTGGTTTTGCACCAGAACGCCAGTTATCTTGACGCTCAGGCCAAATCATAAAAATTTGTTTTTGTGGTTCAAACTCGCCAGGCATACGGAAACCGTCAGCACGGGGAGTGCTATTTATACGCTTTGCCATAATATTTCTCCTTAAAAATAAGTCAATTTGTTATTTAATATTAATTAAACGATACCGCGCTCAATCATAAAGTTTTCTAGGTTTTCTTTAACTGCTTGTTGTGCAGCTTCTGAACCCTCTTTTTGGTAGCGTGTTAGGTAAACTAGTAAGCCACGCATAGCTGTTAGGCGGTTGCCAGCTTCTTCCCAGCAAAGTGAGATGTCGCTATCAGCAACTTCGTCTGTAACGTCCTCGCCACGTGTTGCAGGTAGGCAGTGCATAAATTTGCAGCCTAGGTTGCCTAGTTGCATTAGCTCACGGTTAACTTGAAAATCACCGAAAATGCGCACACGTTCTTCTTTTGGTAGTTCGCTTTCATATAGGCCGTACCATACGTCTGTGTAGATGAAGTCAGCGCCACGAACAGCTTCACGGTCGTCAGTTACAAGCCAGCTACCGCCGTTTTCTTGAACGTTTTTCTCCATGATTGCTTTGTGGTCTTCGTTCAATTGGTGTGTTTTTGGGCCATAGTGAACAAAGTTCATGCCAAGGTGTGTTGTGATGAAACCTAGAGATGCGCAAACTTGTGTGCCGTCGCCTACGAAAACAACTTTGCAATCTTCAAGTTTTTTGCCACGAGGTAGGTTTTCCATAATTGTGCACATATCGCCAATTTCTTGTGTTGGGTGGTTGTAGTCACTCATTGCGTTTAAAACTGGTATAGTAGCAGCATTTGCTAAATCAACAACAGATTGGTGCTCAACAACACGAGCCATAACTATGTCTATTAATTGAGAAAGCACTTTACCTGTGTCGCCAATTGTTTCGTGGCCACCAAGTTGTATCATGCCAGGGCCTAGGTATTGAGCGTGTCCACCTAGTTGTTCCATAGCTGTTTCAAAAGAAACACGTGTACGTGTGCTTGATTGTTGGAAAATCATACCTAGAGTTTTACGGCGAAGTAGTGGTGGGTAGTAGCCTTGTTTGATACAATCTTTAATTTTTAAAGAAAGGTTAATAATATCAAGAAGTTCTTGTTTTGTAAAATCTTGTGTGTCAATAAAGTGTCTCATTAGTTTGTCCTCCAATAATTGTTTATTATTCTTTTATTTATCAAGCTACTTTGCTTGTTAGGCACTTTCCTAACAAGCAAAATAGTTGTTTCGAAAATGTTGTTTGTTAAAATTACTTTTTAACTTTTAATATTACCATCATAATTTCATTAATTATGATACAAATGATAGCTCCTATTGTAATAGGTAATGTAGCAGCAAGCGTTTCAGCATCAAAGCTTAGCGGTACAGCTGTAAAGATTAAAGCGATAACGATTAATACTACAGGAATGTAAGCTAAGATTTTTAAGAAAACAGGGCCGCCAGAAACACGGAATGGACGCTCTGTATCTGGGTCAATTTCGCGCAATTTCAAGAATGCTGGGAAAACAGGGATGTACGCTAATAGGAACATAACAAGGTTTAGTGCGAAGAAACTCCAGAATAAATCTTCATTTGGGATAAATGGAGCAAGTAATACAACAGCTGAAGCAACTATACCATTGATTAATGCAGTACCTATTGGCATATCATCTTCTTCGCTAGATTTTGCGAAGAATTTTGGTAAGTGGCCGTTACGAGCTGCGTAACGAGCTGTGTTGTTAACGCCTAGCGACCATGAAATCATGTTGCCGAACAATGTTAATACAAACAAAATAGCAACTAAAGTGATAAACCAACCATCAGTTGTGCCAAGTAAAACTTGGAAACTTTCAATTAAGCCGCCGCTTGTGCTGATTTCTTCAACAGGAACTGCAACGCCTATGCCGAATGCAGCAAAAATATAAATACCAGCTATAACTAAACCACCGGCAACTATTGCACGTGGAATTTCTTTTTTAGGGTCTTCCATGTCGCCTGCAAATGTGCAGATAACTTCAAAACCAAGCATATTAAATAGTATAACTGAAATTAGTGATAAGCTATCAATATCAAATGAAGGTAATAAAGATTGAACAGTGTACTCATTAGCAATACCTTTTGTAACAGCACCATAAATGCCAAGCACGCCTATTGCAATTGCAAGTACCATTTTTATAACAGCTGCGCCGTTTAAAATCCAAGCGCTATCTGAAACTGGTTTAAAGGATATAAAAACTACTATCCATATAAACGCTAATTGTATAAGTATTGCAACAATTGTATTTATTTCTATACCAAATATAAAGCCAACCATCTCAGATGAAAGAACAGCTAGTGAAGCCATCCATAATGGGAAGTTTATCCAATAGTACCATGATGCGCGAGCGCCCCATTTACCACCAAAGGCTTTTGTAACCCAATCGTATAAACCGCCCTCACCGTCGTATGTTGTACCTAGCTCACTTGCTATCAAGCCATAAGGTAATAGGAAAGTGATCATTAGGAAAATCCACCAAAAATACTGTGAGTTGCCAATTGCAGCAACAGGAGCTGCCGCCTCCGCCACGAACACTACACATATAACCGCGAGTATAGCGTCCGTGAGGCGAAACTTTTTCTTTTTGTCCATAAAAATGTACCTCTTTCTCTTTTAATTAATTTTGCTTGCTTAAAGCTCTCAAGCAAGCTGAACCAATGACTACAGTTTACACTAAAAACCTAGGTTTATAAACCAACTTTTGGTATGATAATTCAGCTAAAAAAGTTTATTTTTTGTAATCTTTATCCTTGTTCGCCATAAACCTTTTTAAATTTTTAGTCATTTTCACAACACTCTTTGTGTTTTTATCTCTCCTTTCTCAAAATTGTTAGTTACAGGTAATTTGATTGTACAATTGCAAATTCTGCCCGCTCAACCAATTTTAAAAGCTATTATAACATAATTATTAACTATTTTCTTGTCAAAACATAAATTTAGAGTTATAATATTAATTAGTTTTAACAAATATTTTTATATTTGTATAAAACAATTAATTTAATAAGGATATTTTTAATAAATAAATGATTTTATACTTTATTAAATAAAAAAATAAAAATTGTTTTAGCTATAAAGTAGCAAAACAGAAATGGACTTTAGGCATGGATTTCTTTTTATTATTGCACAACACAATTTTAGTATCTACAACAGCTATAACTTTATTTGCTGTATTTTTTGCTTACAAAAAAAGCAGTGAAACTCTTTTAATTGCTATAGCATTTTTGTTTGGATTTTGTTTTTTAGATAATTTTATTATTAGCATGACAGAAACATCGCCATTTTTTTCATTAATCAATAATAATTTAATGAACGAAGCATATAGTTACAAAACTATAATTTTACTAGCAACCGATGCATGTTATCTTGCCATAAACAGTTTAATTTTATACGGTAAGCTCAAGCAAAATCATTTTTTATGGGTTTTGGTTCATGGCTTATTTGTTGGCATTACTCCTTTTTTTGCTCGTGGTGCATTATCTTTTTGGCTTTACTGGACAATACCCCAAGCCTTTTTCATAGGCATTTGTTTGTATGCGCTATTTGTACTACACAAATCCAAAAAGAATATACTTGTTACAGCTTTAACAAAATACCGCAATTTGCTGTTTGCCTTGATTGCCTTTAATATAGTAATAATTATAGAAGACACTTTTGTTATTTTTAATATAGATAATTATGATTTAAATACAGGAAATGTTTTTAATCGTAATGTCTCTGAAGTATTTATGACAATATTTATTGCTTTAGTTTTTATTTATTGTTTTTTAAGGCGCCCTTGGGATGAAAAAGAAATATTTCCGACATTGCCACTTATTAAAAAAGTTATTCCGCAACCTTTACCTGAAAACCAAGATAAAACAATACTTACTGCTTTTGACCGTTTTTGCATTAACCACACATTTACGGATAGAGAAATTGAGCTTTTCCGCTATATGATGGAAAAGAAAACCAACACTGTAATTAGTGAGAAATTATTTATATCCATAGGTACTGTAAAAACACACACGCACCACATATACCAAAAAGTAGGCGTTGCAAAGCGCACACAACTTATTAATAAGTTTAATAAGTTCGCCACTGAATACGAAACATTAAACCCTACTTTATAACTACATATTTTGCATTAAAATTTGCAGAAAATTAACACAAAACAAATCATTTTTGTTTGACAGTTATCCCCTTTTCGTGCTATGATAGAATGTAGCTGTAAAATGCTAAATCATGTTTTTTTTATGTTTTAGCTAGTATGGCAAATTATATTAACAAACAAAATTATTATTGTATTTTTTATTATTTTTATAGATTGAGGTATTTATTTTATGTCTTTTGCAGAGTTACTTTTTGGCACTTTTTCTGATAGAGAGTTAAAAAAGATTAAACCTATCCAAAAACAAGTTTTAGCTTTAGAAGAAAAATATGCAAAATTTTCTGATGAGGAATTACAAGCACAAACAGCACATTTTAAAAAACAACTTGCCGATGGTAAAACTCTTGATGATATTTTACCAGATGCTTTTGCGGTTTGCCGTGAGGCCTCGTGGCGTGTGCTTACTATGAAACACTTCCCTGTGCAGATACTAGGTGGTATCGCCTTGCACAGAGGTTGCATAGCTGAAATGCAAACTGGTGAGGGTAAAACCTTGGTTGCTACTTTGCCTGTTTACCTTAACGCACTTGCTGGCAAAGGTGTACACGTTGTTACAGTTAACGATTACCTCGCAAAACGTGATAGCGAGTGGATGGGTAAAGTTTACAACTGGTTAGGGCTAACAGTTGGCCTTGCAATACAAAGTGTTAAAGGCACAGCTCGCCAAGATGCATACAAAGCCGATATAACTTATGGCACAAACAACGAGTTTGGCTTTGACTACTTGCGTGATAACATGGTTAAGCAAAAAGCACAAATGGTGCAACGTGGCCACGCTTATGCAATAGTTGACGAAGTTGACTCAATTTTAATAGATGAAGCACGTACACCACTTATTATTAGTGGCGCTGGTGAAGACCCAAGCATTTTATACACACAAGCTGATAAATTTGTGCGCTCACTTAAAAAGAGTGTGCTTGTAGAGCTTGAAACCAAAATTGCAACTGATGAACAAGCTGACGGTGATTATATAGTTGACGAAAAACACAAAAGCTGTACTTTAACTGCAAATGGTATAGAAAAAGCCGAAGCTTACTTTAAAGTTGAAAACCTTTCTGACCCTGAAAATGCTGCAATTACGCACCACATTGAAAAATCCATACATGCGCACGGCGTTATGGAAAAAGACACTGACTATGTGGTTAAAGATGGCGAAATTTTAATCGTTGATGAATTTACAGGTCGTTTAATGATAGGCCGTCGTTATAGTGACGGTTTGCACCAAGCTATTGAAGCAAAAGAAAAAGTTAAAATTAACTCTGAAAACCGCACAATGGCTACAATCACTTTCCAAAACTATTTCCGTTTATATGATAAACTTTCTGGCATGACAGGTACTGCACGCACTGAGGCTACCGAGTTTACAGAAATTTATGGTTTAAACATAGTTACTGTACCTACTAACCGCCCTAATGTACGTATAGACCATGCAGATAGTGTTTACAAAACTGTGCAAGGTAAATACAATGCTGTTATTGAACAAATTTTAGAGTGCCATGCAAAAGGCCAACCAGTATTAGTTGGTACTGTTAGTGTTGAAAAAAGCGAGCTTTTAGGTAAACTACTTTCAAAACATACTAAAAACTTTAATATACTAAACGCAAAATACCACGACCGTGAAGCATCCATAGTTGCGCAAGCTGGTAAAAAAGGGGCAATAACCATAGCTACAAACATGGCAGGCCGTGGTACTGATATTATACTTGGTGGTAACGCTGAATACATGGCAAAGCATCAAATGCGCAAAGAGAAATTTGTACAAAACCTATTGCTACCAGAAACACCAGACGAAGTTTCTGACGAGGCAGTTAACGCTTACCTTGTGCAAGCTACAGGCCACAGCGAAACAGACGACGCAAACATAATTGCTGTGCGTGAAAAATACGAAACCCTTTACAACCAATTTAAAAGCGACCTCGCAAGTGAAGCCGAGGAAGTGCGTGCCGCTGGTGGTTTGTTTATCATAGGTACAGAGCGCCATGAATCAAGGCGTATAGATAACCAGTTGCGTGGACGTGCTGGCCGTCAGAGCGACCCTGGTGCCTCACACTTTTACCTCAGCTTAGAAGATGACCTTATGCGCTTATTTGGTGGCGAAAGAGTACAAAACCTAATGGGTAGCCTTGGCATTGACGAAGATACCCCTATTGAAAACAAACTTTTAACAAGCACAATAGAAAACTCACAGAAAAAGCTTGAAGGACGCAACTTTGAAATGCGTAAAAATGTGCTACGCTATGACGATGTTATGAACCAACAACGCACAATAATTTACTCACAACGCCAAAAAGTTTTAAATGGTGAGGATATTACCGAAGATTTACAAACAATGCTTAAAAATAACATTGATGTTTCGTGCAATAGCTTGCTTGCAGGCGACCTTGCCGAAGAATGGGATTTTACTGCATTGCGCACACACTACCTTGGCTGGTTGACAAAACCAGAGGACTTCCATTACACAGTAGCTGAGATGGAACATTTAACACGTGATGAAATTTCAAACTTGTTATATGAGCGTGGCCTTGAAAACTTAGAAGAAAAAGCAAAAATTTGTGGCGAGGATAACCTACGTGGCATAGAACGCTATATTTTATTGCAACAAGTTGACCGGGCATGGATGGATCACATAGACAACATGCAACAATTACGCCACGGTATATCTTTGCGTGGATATGCACAAAAAGACCCTATTGTTGAATACCGCATGGAAGGCTTTGAAATGTTTGACGAAATGATTGAAGCCATACGTGAGGAAACAATAAAATCTTTACTAACTGCAAAGTTCCGCCAAAACACTGTTGTACCAACAGCAAAAACAGCACCAAAAATCACACATGAAGGTTTTGCTAGTGCCACACAAGGGGTTGCTCGCCCTGCTACAAACGCAGTAGCACCACAAAGAGCAAACCCAAATGCACCACCAAGAATCGTTACAGTTCGTGTGGAAAAACGCATTGGTAGAAACGACCCTTGCCCTTGTGGTAGCGGTAAAAAGTTTAAAAAATGCGACTGTGCACAATACCACGCAGATGGCATGAACGCAGAATAATATATGAATTTTAAGGATTTTTATGGATAACAGAGTAGAAAAAGCACGCAATATTTTTAATGACACTAAAAAACATTATAATTGTTGCCAAGTGGTTTTTTTGAGCTTTAATGACATTTATAACATTGATGCTGATATAGCCTATAATATTGGCACACATTTTGGTGGTGGTATGCGTGTTAAATCAACTTGTGGCGCAATAAGTGGCGCTGTTATGGCTATGGGCATGTTAAAATGTTCAGGCGAGCAAGTCGAAACTTTTATCAAAGATTTTGAAAAAAAGCATGGTAATATCAACTGCGATGTTTTGCTCGAGCAAATAAACCCTACTTGTGGCCAGCGCCAATTATGCTGTGGGTTTATTTGCGATTGTGTAAAAGCCGTTGATGAAATAATTAACGCTAATACCTAAAACCCATAAAACCTAATTGATTTAATAAAAAACAAGAGAATGTGACTGAGTTTTAAGCCACACTCTCTTGTTTTTTATTTGTATTTTTTAATTTTGTTTTTCTTGTTTTTCTTTTAATAATTGCAG
>CAYJJL010000024.1:0-14210 GCA_964370455.1 uncultured Faecalibacterium sp. | reverse complement strand
TTCCTGTTTTAGAGCCTAATGACCCATCTGCACAGGAGTTTTCAGATCCTAATATGATTATCACGATGGTATCCATTATGGCTATGAGTGCTTTTGCTATTTTATCAGCGGTTATGCACGCGAAATTTGTCATAGAAGAATACACAGGCAAAAAAAATATACTGCTTTTTACCTATCCGCAAAAAAGAAGCAGTATACTCTTCGCAAAATTTGTGCTAGTATTTGTATTTACTTTCGTGATGATGTTTGTTGTTAATATGGCCTCTTGCATAAGTGTGGGATTTCTCGGCAATGCAGTAGGTCTTATAGCAAAGTCTTTCACAGAGATTGGTTTAATGCTTAAATTATCACTAATTTTTGCATTTGTTGCAAATTTTATTGGGCTTATTGCCTTGCGATTAGGCTTTTACAAAAAATCTATAATAGTGCCAGTAGTAACAGCGACAATATTTGTTTCACCATTTGGAAATTCCGTGATGCTTTTAGGTACTGAGGCGGATATTGCTTTTATTGTTGCTGGCGGTGTGCTACTTATCGTATCTGCTATTTTGTTTGGCGGACTTCTTAACAAAGTAAACCGTATGGAGTGTGCACACGGAGTGCGTATAATGAAGCAAGCAAAACTATGGCAAAAGGATTTTACTTTAGTGGTGATAGGGCAAATCATCTCGCTTTTTGGAAATGGCATACTCCGTTTCGCTTTGCCACTCTATTTACTTAACATAACAGGCTCATCGGCACTTTTTGGGGTAGTTAGTGCAGTGTCATTTCTACCTTTAGTTTTGCTTATGCCTATTGGTGGTATCATCGCTGATAGGACAAATAAGCGAAATATTATGGTGATACTTGACTTTTTAACAGGCTTTTTAATGCTGTTTTTCTACATCACTATGGATACTATTTCACTAATACCACTGCTCATTGCAACACTTATGGTTTTGTATAGCATAGGTGGTTTATATCAGCCAACTGTGCAAGCAAGTGTTCCGGTGTTACTTGATGAAAAAATACTTACAAAAGGTAATGGTATTGTTAGTAGCATTGGAGCTTTGGCAAACTTGGTAGCACCTGTTATAGGAGGGATGCTGCTTGGAAGTTTTGGAATTACACCTATTATTATAGTTTCTATTATTTGCTTTTTTATCTCTGCAATTTTGGAAATATTCATTACAATTCCGTTTGTAAAAGAAAAATCATCATCGTCAATGTTTGCTATGGTAAAAGATGATTTTGGAGTTGCTATAAAATTTGTGTTTAAAGAAAAACCAAAACTGCGCAAATTAATGTTAGTCATTTGTATACTAAATGCTCTTATAGCTGCTTTAATTATTATTTCACTCCCTGTACTCATTACAGAAAGACTTTTACTCAGTGAAAAAATGTATGGTTATTCACAAGGTATGCTCGCTTTGGGTGGGGTATTTGGTGGCATAATGGCAGGTGTATTTGGAGAGAAGCTGCACATAAAAAATTTGTATATTTTTATCATTGCAGTAGCTTTAAGCCTTATCCCATTATCTGTTTCAATGATATTTGCTGAAAATCCAATTTTTGCTTATGTTCTAATTGTAACAAGCGCATTTTTGGCTATGTGCGTTTCAACTTTGGCTTCGGTTATGATTATCACATATATTCAAAGTAGGACACCCAAAAATATGGTAGGGAAAGTTATGGCATTTGTAATGACCGTGGGCATGTTTGCATCTCCTTTAGGGCAAGCTGTCTATGGAATAGCCTTTGAATATTTGATTGGATATGAAATATTTGTTATATTGGGAGCTGTTATAATGGCTTTGCTTACAAGCATTTATTCAAAAAGGATTTTTTTAATAAACTGTAATGATAAATAAAACTATATCAAAAAGGCGATATTGTAGATATTTCTATCTGCAACACCGCCTTTTTGGTATAGTTTTTTATTTTTTGTTATTCATTAAAATATAATTTGCATTTTCAAAATCTTTATTTAGTTGTTTTGCGTGGTAAATGCTTGTATTAATAAATTTAAAACCACTTTTTTCAATAACTCGTTTAGATTTTTCGTTAATAACAAAGTGTCCGCAGGTTACAGCGTCTAAATTTAAAGTAGTAAAACAATATTGTATAACAGCGTTTACAGCCTCAGGCATAATGCCTTTGCCCCAATAATCTTTGGATAAGACATATACAATTTCTTTCATTTTTAAATGGCAGTAATCTACGTTTTTTTCTGCCCATGAGGTATATAAACCAAGGTAGCCTATGTTTTTGTTATTATCTTTAAGCTCAATGGCAAATACCTTTTTGTTTGCAATAAAATTATCTAGCATGGTTTGGCTTTGCTCTAAATTTTCGTGGCGATTCCATGCCGCCATTATGCCAACACCATCAACGCTTGCATACTCAAAAATATCTTGTAAATCGTTTTGGTTATGTGCACGTAAAATTAAACGTGATGTTTCTATTTTAATGTTATTTACGTCTATAAAAATATCCATATCACACCTCAAGGTATTTTGTGTTTTAGTTATTTTCTGCAAGCATGCGGCTAGCTTCAGCAGCAGCCATATTATGCATTAGTGAGCGCATACGTATTATGCGTATGTTATCCCTAGTTGGGTGTACTCTGTTAGTTAATAGTACAACAAAAAGCCCAGTGTCAGGGTCTATGGCGATACTAGTGCCTGTAAAACCAGTGTGGCCAAAACTATTTTCGCCCATTAAATCACCAATAAAATTAAGAGGGCTACCTGCAAGGTTAAAGCCTAATCCACGAAACTCTTGATTTTCACCAGGGGTGTAGTTTTTAATAGCTTTTTTAAGCATAGCAGGCGAGAGGTAATGCTCACCATTTAGCGTTTTGCCACCCATTGCTAGCATTTGTGCAAATGTAGTCATATCTTGTATATTACTAAAAATGCCAGCATTGCCAGAAACACCATTTAAAAACCTAGCATTATGGTCATGCACTATACCTTTATAAAATTCCTCTGAATTATCCATTTTTTCAGTGGGTGCAATATCGCCACTTGGTGTAAAACTTGTGTTGCTTAAAGCTAAAGGGGCGGTTACATATTGCTTTGCTAAAACGTCAAATTGTGTATTACTTATAATCTCAAAAATATGCGCAAGCAATATAAAACCAAGGCAGCTGTAAACAGGTTTTGTGCCTATTGGGTGCAGTAAGTTTAAGCTTAAAATTACATCTGAGGCGGCTTTTAAAGTGCTTTCAGATGTTTTTTCTTCAATGAAAATAGTGGGTTCTAAGCCGCTTGTATGTGTTAGCAAATGCTTAATAGTTATTTGTTTTTTATCTTCTGGCACGGTTTCAATAAATTTATCAATAGTGTCGTATAAACGTATTTTTCCGTCTTCAATAAATTTAAAAGCTATCATGCTAGTGCAAACTATTTTGGTAAGGCTTGCAATATCAAACAAGGTGTCAATATTAGCCTCGCCATACGCTTTTTGCATGTATATTTTATCTTTTATACCAACACTTAAAACAGCGCTAGAAAAAGCATTGCCAATTTCGGAGCTTATTAAATTATCTATATTTTTAAAATGCATATAATCCTCACATTTTTATCTTTAATACTAATTATATATTGGCTTTGCCATCGGCAGTTAGCGGTGCGATTTTTGCTATAAGCAGGTTCACAAGTGATAACGAGGCAGCAAAAAGAAATATATAATGCGGACCGAAGGAAGTCCAAACCCAACCGCTTATGTAAGAGCAAGCAATTGCAACTACGTGATCAAGCGACATGCCAAAGGATATGGTAGACATTACCTCGTTTTTGTTAACAGCAATGTTGTTAAGGTAAACCGCACGTATAAAGCCCATTTGGCTAGACATTCTATCTATAATAAAAATTGCAAATGTGGCAATAGCTGCAATGCCAGCTGTGGGAAAATTACCTACATAAATGTTGTAAACCATGTATGCAAAAGCTAGGTAAACAATTATAAAAGACCAAGCATCTGCGTATAACATTTTGCGTATGCCAAATTTATCAAGACATTTGCCCAAAAAAGGCATAAAAAATATGCCTAAAATAGAGCTGAAAATTAAAAGTAAGGATATAGTATCAGCACCCTCGCCGAGTATATCAATAATAACCCAAGGCGCAAAAACTATAAATATTTGCTTTTGTACACCATGCATTATAGCTAGTGTGTAGTAATATTTATATTCCTTACGTATGATGATTTTAGGTGGAGATACTATAGATGAAGTTACACGTTTGTTAAGGTATATTAGCAATGCGCTAGCAATACCAAAGCAAATGCCAGCAAGCACAAAAACAATTTTTACATCTGATGTAAAGGAAAAAAAGTCGAACCTAAAACCTATAAATATAATCACCGATGCAACTAAGCTAAAAGCAGTATATATGCCTTTTACGTTACCTATGTGTTTACCTAGATTACCATCTTTTTTTAGTGAAAAAATTGATAAAGCTAAGCTATCTTGCAAGGGTAAGTATATGTGTATACCCATGGAAAAAATAAACAAAACAGCTGTCATTGTGTAAAAACTAGGTGTCCAAAAAGCGAGTATTAATATGCCAATCATGGATATTGCCTGCGCTAAAGCTGCTATGCGTATATCTCCAAGCCTTGCAAGTAGGGTTATAACTACCACTGTTATTACACCAGGAAACTCACGTGGTATTTCTATAAAACCACGCTGAACAGCGGTTGCATTATAGGCATCTTTAAAATAGTTTGCAAGTATTTGGTCGCTAAAACCACAAGCGAGCGCTATAAACGAAACAGCAACAAGGTATATCCATATAGCTCTATCTATTTTTGATTTATTTTCTGCTGTATTTTCATTAGTAAAATTATTATTCACGTTATACCTCATATGTTTGTTAATATACTTTTAACATTATACAGCTAATACAATTAAAAATCAAACATTTTATTTTTATAATTTTTTTTGTTAGTTAAGCAAGTTGTGCACGGGAATATTTGTATTTATTACGATAAAGCAAAATTTTTAATCTACCATGAGCAAAAAAATATTACTTAAAGTTAATTAAAAAATATTTATAAATTTGTTGACAAAAAGTGTATAAAATTGTATATTAAATACATCGGGAGTTTGAGGTTATTTGTGTATAACATTGTTAATAAAAACACAAATATGCATAATTAATAACTAACAGCTTCAACACATAAGGAGGAAAGATTATGAAAAAAATTACTCGTCGCCAATTTCTAGCAGTTACATCTGCAGCTACAGCAATTTCAGCTTTAGCACTTTCTGGTTGTGGAGATACAGCTTCATCAGAAGCTAGTGGCACAACAAGCGATAGCACTACAGGTGATGCTTCTTCAGAGGCAGCAACTGAACCAGTTGCTATTACTATGAGTTACCCTGATAACCCTACCCTTCCTTTCGTAGATACATGGCTAGCTTTTACAGAATCATCAAAAAATGCTAATGCAAATGTAACTGTTGAGCCTATACCAACATCTGAATACTCAACTGTAGTTTCACTTGCACTTAATACAGGCGAGGGCTTATCTGACGTTATATGCTACAACAACACAGCAGGCGAGGGTGCTTCACTTGCACTTAACGGCGCGATCGTACCTATCAGCGATTACTCTGATTGGACACCAAACTTTAATGCACAAGTAGTGCGTTTAGGCCTACGTGATGCAGTTGATGCTCTAAAACTAGAGGACGGCAAAATTTACTACTTACCATCACTATATGATGTGCCCATTTACGACGCTGGTTTAATCATGCGTGCTGATTTTATCGAATCAAAAGGTTTTGAAACCCCAACAACTGTTGATGATTTATATGAAATACTAAAAGCATATAAAGCAGATTTCCCAGATTCTTACCCACTAACATCTTGGGTTTATACATCAATCACAACACGTATGTTGATGCCAGCTTTCGGTGTTAGCTTCGGCGGTGGTTCTTCATCTGGTTCATACGTTTTAAGCTACGATTACGATAACGGCGAATACTTTGCTGGCGCTATTAGCGACCAAGCTCGTGAGTTCTTCCGCTTTATGAAAAAACTTAGCGATGAAGGCCTATATGACCCAGAAGTTAGCGACGGCGACGGCGCAACTACAAAAATCGTTAACGGTGGCGCTATGGCTACATATGCATGGTACGACCAAATTGGCGGTTTTGAAGCAGCTAGCGAAATTGAAGGCTACGATTTAAAAATGTACCTACCACTTGCTGGTACAGCTGGCGCTTTCCACATGGAAGCTTCATACACAGGTAACGGTATAATGTTCCCAGCGTCAACAGCTGAGCGTGATGACTTTGAACAAGTTGTTCGTGCAGTTGATGCAATGTTCTACAGCGAAGAAAACGCTAAAATTTGGAACATTGGTGTTGAGGGCGAAACATACACTATGGAAGGCGACACAGTTGTTTACAACGATGAAGTTGCAAACAGCCCTGATGGCGTTTACAAAACAATACAAGTGCTTTACGGTGCAGGCTCTAACGGCTCACAATTAGTTTGGGAAAACTCTTTAATCTTAACAAAATATGATGAAGAATTTGCTACACTAAATACAGAAATTAAAGCACTTGAGGGTGGCAATGCTATACGTCCAAAACCACCAGTACCACTATTTGACGATATCGAATCTGAAGATGTAAACTTCCTACGTACACCATTGCAAGATGCTGTTACTGTATGGATTGATGCATTCATTTCTGGTTCTAAAGACGTTGAAACAGATTGGGAAGAATACGTTGCAGAAATGGAAAGCCTAGATATTCAAGAATACCTACGCCTTTACAACGAGAACCTACCTCAATAATAGCGTATAATTTGCGCAATTAATTAGAACAACAATCGTTATACCTGTTGCTCGGATTTTTTCGGGCAACAGGTTGGGTTGTTTTATAAGGTTTATAGATATTTGCATTATTGCGATATTGCCCTAAATAAAAAGAAAAGTTAATCGGAGGATTAAAATGGCTAAGAACAAAAATCTTGTCAAAACTAATAATAAAAAATCAGCGTTTGGGCGCTATATGCAACGTTATTGGGTGCTTTATGCAATGATGGTTTTACCACTAATATACATTGTAGTTTTTAAATATATGCCAATGTTTGGCAACATACTCGCATTTAGGCGCTACAAACCAGGTGGTAGCATTTGGGGTAGCGAGTGGACTTTGCGCTATGTAGAAAAATTACTAACAGATAGCAGTTTTTGGAATGCTTTTTTCAATACTTTAAATATTTCTTTTTGGAATTTACTTATCAACTTTCCGATACCAATTATTTTTGCCATACTTTTAAACGAATTGCGTTTAAAACACTTTAAAAAACTAGTGCAAACAGTTTCGTACATGCCTAGGTTTATTTCAACAGTTATTGTTATTACAATTTTAAATGAGCTATTATCACCAAGTTCAGGTTTAATAAATATGGTGCTTAAAGATTTTGGCATAGATCCAATTTATTTTATGAACGAGCCTGAATGGTTTATACCTATATATGTTTTTACTGCTGCGTGGCAGTTTACAGGTTGGACAGCTATTATTTACCTTGCAACCATCACAGGCATAAGCCCCGATATGTTTGAGGCAGCTGAAATTGATGGTGCAACAAGGATACAACAAATTTGGTATGTAACAATACCATCTATAATGCCAACTGTTATGATAATGTTAATTATGAACGTTGGACGTTTACTAACACTAGGTTTTGAAAAAATATTGCTTATGTACACACCTAAAAACTCAGTTGTAAGTGATATTATCGATACTTACGTTTACCGCATAGGCCTTGAAAGCCAAAACTACTCATACGCAACCGCAATAGGCTTATTTACAGGCATTATAGGGCTAGTACTTGTAGCCACATCAAATGCTTTGAGTAAAAAAGTAACAGGCGAAAGCATTTATTAAGGAGAAGTTAAAATGAATAAAAGATATAATACCCTAGAAAACTTCATACTAGATGCTATAATTTATATTGTTATGATAGGCGCATTGTTAATTTGCCTTGTGCCATTTATTTATATGTTTGCGGTTTCATTATCTGATTCAAAAGCAATTATAAATAACGAAGTATTTTTGTTTCCTGTAGATTTTACAACAGCATCATATGACACTATTTTTTCATACCCAAACTTTATACCAGCATACATGAACACTATTTTTTACACAGTTGCTGGTACACTTATTGCACTAGTACTTAACTGTTTACTTGCATATCCGCTTTCAAAAACATTTTTGGTTGGCACAAAATTTGTTTCTAAAATTGTTGTTGTAACAATGTTTTTCACAGGTGGTCTTATCCCTAACTATTTGCTTATAAGCAATTTAGGGCTAAGGGGTTCAGTTTTTGCAATGTTATTACCTTTTGCGATTAACCCTTTTAACCTTATAGTTTTAATGAGCTTTTTCAAAACTGTCCCACCAGAAATTGAGGAAGCCGCTTTGATAGACGGCCTTGGTTATTTTGGTATATTAAGGCGCATAGTTATTCCGCTTTCAACTGCGGCTATTGCTACAGTAGGCCTTTACTATGCTGTTTTCTTCTGGAACGATTGGTTTAACAGTTTGCTATATTTGAACTCTGATTTATACCCAGTTATGATGATTTTGCGCAACATAGTTAATGGCACATTAAACGTTAGCGGTGGTAGCACAGCATCACAAAACGAAACAATTTCTCTAGGCATAAAATCAGCTGTTATTATTACATCAACATTACCAATTATTTTAATTTATCCGTTCTTACAAAGATTCTTTGTAAAAGGGCTTACAATTGGTGGTGTAAAGGGTTAATATTATGGTAGAATTAAAAAATATCGATACAGAAAAACGCAACCAAAACTCATTAGAAATACATGTTTTACCAACAGAACAAATGGTAAAATTGATTAATGATGAGGATAAAAAAGTTGCACCAGCAGTGGAAAAAGTATTGCCACAAATTGCACAGGCTGTAGATGCTATACACGCTGCTTTTGTAAAAGGTGCACGATTAATTTATATTGGCTGTGGCACTTCTGGGCGTTTAGGCGTGTTAGATGCCTCTGAGTGCCCACCAACTTTTGGTGTTGAGTCTAGCATGGTGCAAGGTTTAATTGCTGGCGGACAAATTGCCCTTACTAGTGCAGTTGAAGGCGCAGAGGACGACAAAGACTTAGGCGTTACCGATTTAAAAAACATTAATTTTTGTAAAGATGACGTTTTAGTTGGCATTGCCGCAAGTGGCAGGACACCTTATGTTTTAGGTGCTATGGAATATGCAAAAAGCACAGGTGCGGTTGTAGTTGGTGTAACTTGTTGCCCAAATTCGCCTGTACATAATGCCGCTGATATTGCTATTTCACCTTCGCCAGGGCCAGAGGTTTTAACTGGCTCCACAAGGTTAAAAAGTGGCACAGCACAAAAACTTGTGCTAAATATGCTAACCACAGCATCTATGATTAAATACGGTAAAGCGTATAAAAATTTAATGGTTGATGTGCGTGCATCTAACGAAAAGCTAATTGAGCGTGCAATAACAATAGTGTGTGAAGTTACAAATGTTAGCCGTGAAAAAGCAAGAGCAACGCTAGAAAACTCAGATTTTTCAGCTAAACTTGCAATTATAATGATTGATTGCAATGTAGATGCACAAAAAGCTAAAGAAATGCTTGCACAAAATAAAGGGCATTTATACAAAGTTATTGATTAAAATAAAATTGGCAACATCTAAAAACTATCGCCGTATGGCTTAACACGTTTATTGCACTTTGCTTTTTTTGATACTTGTCATAAAATCAAAGCACACTAAACATGTTATAGTTGTTGGAAGCTGCCATTATTAAACAACCGTTTGGATATAAATTCAAGCGGTTGTTTGATAAACAAAATAATAAAAAACGCACATAATGAGGTTGTTATGAATTTAAGAGAGCAAATAGGGCAAAGGCTTGTAACTGGGTTTCCTGGTACTGAAATGTCACAGGCGTTTAAAGATGTTGTTAAAAAATATAAAGTAGGCAATGTTATACTTTTTAAGCGCAACATTGAAAGCAAAGCACAGTTAAAAAAACTTTGCGCAGATATACAGCAATATGTAAAAGAACAAACAGGGCATATAGCGTTAATTACCATTGATGAAGAAGGTGGCGTTGTAAGTAGGCTTTCTAGTGATTGCGTGCATTTTCCTGGGTCTATGGCTATTGCGGCTACAAATGACGCTGAAAATGCCTATGGTGCAGCTAGTTTTACAGCACAGCAATTAAAAGAGCTAGGTGTTAATTTTAACCTAGCACCATGTATGGATGTTAACTCTAACCCACTAAACCCAGTTATAGGGGTTAGGAGTTTTTCAGACAATACTGCTATTGTATCAGAATTTGGCCTGAGCGAAATTAAAGCATATACCGATAACGCTGTTTTAAGCTGTGTAAAACATTTCCCAGGGCATGGTGATACATCTAACGACTCTCATTTAACATTGCCAAAGGTAGAAAAAACAATAGAAGAATTGCGAGAAGTTGAGTTTATACCTTTTGCAAACGCAATAAATGCAGGTGTACCAGCGGTTATGTCGTCGCATATACTATTTCCTCATATTGAAAAAGAAAATAAACCAGCCACAATGTCAAGAGCTATCATGCATGATATTTTAAGAGGTGAGCTCGGTTTTGATGGTTTGATTTTAAGCGACTGCATGGAAATGAACGCAATTAAGGATTTTTACACAACAGTTGGTGGTGTTTATAGTGCAATGCAAGCTGGTGTTGATTTAAGCTTTATTTCACACAGCACTGAACTTTGCGAAGATGCCGTGTTGCGGATAGAAGAAGGCGTGGCAAAAGGTGAGATTAGCGCAGATGAAATGGCACAAAGTGCACAGCGCATAATTGATGCAAAGGCAAAACTATCAAATGTAAGTAAGCAAATACCTGCTTTTAATGATGAAAAAGCAGGGGAGTTGAGCAAAAAAATATCAGCCGAAAGCATTTGTGCTATAAATGTAAAAACTGATGATTTTGATTTTACTAAAGCTTTATATATAGGCTGTGTGCCACACAAAACTACAGATGCCTCTGAATATAATGAAACGGATAATTTGTTTGGTAATATAATGTCGGATATGCTGGGTGGGCAAAGCCTAACGATGCCTAGAGATATGGTGGATAATGACATTGAGAAAATTACAGGTAAAGCAAAAACGAATGGATTTGCTGTAGTTGGTTTATTTAATGCACGCCATAATAAACAGCAAATAGCACTTGTAAATGAGCTATTAAAGCAAGGTGTAAAGGTAATGTGTGTGTGCTTGCGTGACCCATATGATGCAATGTTTTTACCAAAAGATATGCAAACTTATTTTGCGTTTGAGTACACAGCACAAAGTGTAAATGCAGTTGCAGAATTAATTGCAAAACAAGAAACTTCAAACGGAGTAATGCCAGTTAAATTTTAATTAAAAACGCTCGCCATATAAGTTTATGGCGAGCGTTTTTTTGATGGTTTTTTTAATATGTGTTTTTATTAATATATGTTTTGTTTTAGTTTTTTAATGTTTATCGTTAAAAAACTATTGACATATATTAAATACTGTGTTAGAGTTAAGGCAGAGATAATTGATTATGCCTAAATTATAGCAAAGTAAAAACATATAAAGTTTACCATAGCTAAAAAGGAGCACGATTATGAAAAGCAAAAACATTATAATAAGCGAAAAAAAGGCAAAAGCTATTTCAAATATAGCACAAGGTATTTGTTATGTTGCAATAGCATTTATGATTTACATTTTGTTTCAATGTGTAATAGGGCGCTTGAGCTACGATGTGCATGCACCTACTGCCAACTACGAAAATGTTAGCTATTCTGAAAATGGTTTAACTGTTTCAGGGGCAGATCAATATTATGTACGTACACAGCTAGCGGGTGGCAGCATAGAGCTTTCGACCTATATAACTTTAGTGGCGATATATGGCATTACAATAATTTTAGCTATAATTGCATTTTGGTTTTTATCTAAAGTTTTTGCCAATGTTGCAAAAGGTGAAATATTTGTTCAAAAAAATGCGCAATACCTAATGTATTATGGTGTTATACAGTTAATATCAGCAGTAGTTTTACCTTTTGCAAAAGTGTTGTTTGTAAACGTAGTTAATATGTTTTTAGCTGATACTATATCTATCTCAACAGGCCTTAATACGCAATCGCAATTATTCCAAAGTTTTGCCTTTTTGGTTGCAGCATACATAATACATTATGGGGTGCATTTACAAGATGAGGTGGATCATACATTATGATTATTATACGCTTAGATAGAGTTTTAGCTGATAGAAAAATGAAACTTAACGATTTAGCAAATCTTGTTGGTATTAGTAATGTAAATTTATCTTACTTAAAAACAGGTAAGGTTAAAGCGGTTAGGTTTTCGACCTTAAATGCAATTTGCAAAATATTAAAATGCCAGCCTGGAGATATACTGGAATATGTTGAAGGTGAAGACGATGAGGAAGATGACGACGTTTAAAAGTTTTATTAAAAAATAGTGGTTAAAAAAGTTAGAAACAAAAAATTTAAGATGCATTAAAGCAATAAAATTAGTGATAACAAAACAGCGCACATTTAAAAAAAATGTGCGCTGTTTTGTTGTTTAATATAAAAATTATTATTTGCTAATAGTTTGCAGTAGCATAAACAAATTATTTTTTAAACAATTTGCCTAAAATAACTTTCCAACGTGGATAGCCCCAACGAGCATCCTCGGTAAAATCATCAGCGCATTTCCAAGGCCAACGTGTACCATCAAAATGTAAGTGGCCATCTTCGTCAATGCTAGTTAAAACTTTTGGCAAGTATTGTTCATCATAAAAAGCTTTGCGTTTATCTTGCGAGAAATCCCAGTGTATAGTGCCATCTTCATCCATGCCAGTTGCCCAAATGCCAAAAACAAATGTTGCAGCCTCGCCATAGCAGTGTTGTTCTAAGCGTATACGACCATCGTAATAAAACTTTATGCATTCCAAAGTGCCTGATTCCTTGCCGTTTGGGCCTAAAGTTGCACGATAATCTTGTTGGTAGCGTTTGCCACAGTTGGTGCCTGCAAAATCTTTAGCGTTAAATTTCATGTTGAAGTTATCCTTTTATTGAAAATATTATATTTATAACCGGCACGTCATGCAAAAAGATAACGTGCCGGTTATGTGAATAATCGTATTTTGTTTGATTATTAAAATTTTATTTAATACAGCTTATTGTGCTATTTGTAACAAGATAAGCTATATGGTTAAACTAATTATTGTTTGCTTTGAATTGTGCCGTGTGCGCAATCGATAACTAGTTTTGTGCCATCTGGAATATTGCGTATACCAGCACCGATGATAACTGGTTTGCCTAAAGCTGTGCCTGCAATAGCAGCATGGCTAGAAAGACCAGGTTGTTTAACAATGATAGCAGCAGCATCACGCATGTAATCCATCATCTCGTTACTTGTTGATGGTACAACTAAAACCATTCCAGGTTCAAATTTGTTTTTAATTTCTTCAAGTGTTTGGCAAACACAAGCTATACCTTTTGCGTTTTGATCGCCGATACCAAGGCCAGTTGCTAGGCAGTTACCAACCATTTGAACTTTCATCATATTTGTTGTGCCAGAAATACCAACAGGAACACCAGCAGTAACAACAGCTGTATCGCCGCTTTTTAGTAGGCCAGTTTCTTGTGCAATTGCAACAGAGTTTTCGATAAGTTCATCTGTGCTGTTTGCGTAAGCCATCATAACAGGCTCTATACCCCAGCTTAAAGAAAGTTGGCGACGAACACGTGGTTCCATAACGCAAGCAATGATTGGTTGCTCTGGGCGGTATTTACTTAATAGGCGTGCAGTTGTGCCAGATGCAGAAACTGTAACAATAGCATCAGCGTCTGTATCACGAGCAGTTGTAACAGCAGCGTGAGCAGTAGCGTCACCTATTGATTTTTTGCTATCGCTTTGTGCACGACGTGCGTTTGTGCGGTAGAACATTTCGCTTTCGGTTTGCTCTGCAATAGCACGCATTGTTTGTAGTGATTCTAGTGGGTAATCGCCAGATGCAGTTTCACCACTAAGCATAATAGCGGAAGTGCCGTCATATATAGCGTTTGCAACGTCTGTTGTTTCAGCACGTGTTGGTCGAGGGTTTTCCATCATGCTGTTTAGCATTTGTGTAGCTGTGATGATTGGTTTACCATAAGCAAAAGAACGATCAATGATAGT
>CAYJJL010000023.1:5026-14428 GCA_964370455.1 uncultured Faecalibacterium sp. | reverse complement strand
GTTACAATAGATGCAAAAATCATCATAGATATACCATTGCCTATGCCTTGAGCATCAATTTGCTCGCCACACCATGTGATGAACTGTGCACCTGCTGTGAAAGCAAGTATAATAACTACAGCTGTGAAGAAACCTTCAAAACCAGCAGTGTATTTTAGCGCACCCATGTTGCGAAGAACAAAATAATAACCAATAGACATAACAAAAGCAACAACAGCACCTGCAATGCGAGTATAGCGCTGTATTTTCTTTTGGCCATCTGGCTCTCTAGCAATACGCTCCAGTGGCGGTAAAGCCACTGTAAGCAATTGCATAATAATTGAAGCCTGAATGTATGGAATTACACCTAGTGCAAAAAGAGCACTACTTGCTAGAGCACCACCTGACATGGTGTTCAAGAACACGAGCATATCGCCCTGTGTAAACATGCTAGAAAGAGCTGTTGGGTCAATGAAAGGAACTGGTATTACACAACCAAGACGATAAACTGCTAAAATCATTAACGTAAATAATATACGTTTACGAAGTTCAGGTATATGCCAAGAATCGCGAAATGTTTTTAGCACCTTACATCACCTCAGCCTTTCCGCCTGCCTTTTCTATCATTTCTTTTGCGCTTGCGGAGAAAGCTGCAACTTGCACTGTTAGCGCTTTGTTTAGCTCGCCAGTGCCAAGAACTTTAACACCGTCAAGTTTCTTTTTGATAACACCTTTAGCTTTTAAAGCCTCAGCTGTTACTACTTCACCAGCCTCAAAGTTTGCTTCAAGGTCAGAAAGTTTAACAATTGTGTAATGTGTGCCGAAAATGTTGTTAAAACCAACTTTTGGCAAACGGCGTTGTAAAGGCATTTGACCGCCTTCGAAGCCAGCTTTTTTAACACCAGAACGAGCTTTTTGACCTTTGTGGCCATAGCCAGCTGTTTTGCCATTGCCTGAGCCAGCGCCGCGACCCTTGCGGGTAACAGGGCGGTTAGCACCAGGGGTGGCACGTAATTCATGAAGTTTCATATGCTTGCGCCTCCTTGATTATTCTTCGGTGACGCTAAGCAGGTAAGAAATTTGCTTTACTTTACCTTGAGTAGCGACATTGTTAGGCTGGACGGTTACATCATTGGGGCGTTTAAGACCCAAGCTGATTGCAGTTGCAACGTGTTTTTTGTTGCGACCGATTAAGCTTTTTACAAGTTTAATTTTTAAATTTGCCATGGTACGCACCCTCCTTAACCTAAGATTTCTTGAACGGTTTTACCACGTTTTGCAGCAACTGACTCAGCGCTTACAAGGCTTGTTAAACCGTTGAATGTTGCGGAAACCACGTTAATTGGGTTGTTTGAACGCATTGATTTTGTACGGATATCTTTGATACCAGCAACTTCAAGCACTGCACGCACAGGGCCACCAGCGATAACGCCAGTACCAGGTGCAGCAGGTTTCATTAGAACTGCGCCTGCGCCAAATTTGCCAACTATTTCGTGTGGGATTGTAGTACCACGTAGAGAGATGCTTTGCATGCTCTTTTTAGCAGCTGATTCGCCTTTGCGTATAGCCTCAGGAACTTCGCCTGATTTGCCAATACCAAAACCGATTTTGCCTTTACCGTCGCCAACAACTACAAGGGCAGCGAATTTCATAACACGGCCACCTTTTACAGTTTTGGATACACGGTTGATGGAAACTACTTTAGTGATGATACCATCATCGGGCTCTCTATTGTTTCTCATAGCCATTTTGTGTTTCCTCCTCTCATTACAGCTTGAGGCCGCCCTCACGGGCGCCATCAGCTAGGGCCTTAACACGGCCATGATATACGAAACCGCCACGGTCGAAAACAACAGCAGAAATACCTTTATCAAGTGCTTTCTTTGCAATAATTTTGCCAACTGCGGTTGCAGCCTCGATGTTGCCACCGAAACCTTCAAAGTCTTTGTCCATTGTGGATGCAGCAGCCAAGGTTACGCCTTGTTCATCATCGATGATTTGAGCGTAAATGTGCTTGGCGGAGCGGAAAACATCCAGGCGTGGACGAGCGGCTGTGCCGCTGATTTTACCGCGAACGCGGCGATGACGGCGCAAACGAGCTGCGTTTTTGTCAATCTGTTTAACCATTGTGCTTCACTCCTTACCTTACTTTTTGCCCTTGCCGGCTTTACCTTCTTTACGAACGATGTATTCGCCCTGATAACGTATGCCTTTACCTTTGTAAGGTTCAGGTGGTTTTTTGCCACGAACTTCAGCAGCGTATTGACCAACTTTTTGTTTGTCTATACCCATAATTGTAAAGTTGTTAGCATCAACCCAATCGATAGTGATATCTTCGTTTTCAGAGATAATAACTTGATGAGAGAAACCTAGGTTCATAACAAGGTCCTTGCCTTGTTTAACACAACGGTAACCAACACCTTGGATTTCCATTTTCTTTTGGAAGCCTTCAGTAACACCTATTATCATATTAGCAATAAGGCTACGTGTTAGGCCATGCAAGCTACGAGCTTGTGAGTCGTCGTTAGGACGGGTAACCAAAAGTTCACTACCTTCAAGAGTAACACTCATTAAAGGATGGTAAACGGAATTCAGGCTACCTTTGGGGCCCTTAACTGATACAGTTTTTGCAGAATCATCTAAAGTAACTGTAACACCAGCCGGAACGACGATGGGTTTTCTTCCGATTCTCGACATTGTCTTTTACCCCTTTCTTACCATACAAAAGCAAGAACTTCGCCGCCAACGTTCGCTTTGCGAGCTGCACGGTCAGTCATAATGCCTTTGGATGTTGATACTACTGCTACGCCAAGGCCTTTCATAACCTTTGGCATATCTTCGCAGTTTGTGTATATACGCAAGCCTGGTTTTGATACACGACGTAAACCAGAGATTACAGGTGCGCCATTAGCTTGGTATTTTAATGTTAAAACGATGCTGCCTTGAGCAGAATCAGTTTTAACTTCCATCCCTGCGACGTAACCTTCATCAATTAGAATTTGGCTGATAGCCTTTTTCATGTTAGATGCAGGTATTTCCACCGAAGGGTGTTTGGCAGCGCTTGCGTTGCGGATGCGAGTTAGCAAGTCCGCGATTGGATCAGTAATATGCATGCCACTAACCTCCTAGATTAGTTAAAGTTGTTAATAAAACGGATAGGCAATTTCTTACCAAGATGCTTTGCGTACGCCAGGAATTTCGCCTTTGTAAGCTAGTTCACGGAAGCAGATACGGCAAACGCCATATTTACGCAAAACCGAGTGCGGACGGCCGCAGATGTTGCAACGGCTGTAAGCACGGGTGGAAAACTTGGCAGGGCGAGCCTGTTTGATTTTCATTGACATTTTAGCCATGGTTCGTTATCCTCCCTTAGTTTGCAAACGGAGCGCCCATAAGCTTTAATAGCTCTTTGGCCTCTACGTCATTTTTAGCGGTAGTAACAAAGCAGATATCCATACCACGCACTGCATCAACTTTATCAAAGTTGATTTCAGGGAAGATGATCTGTTCTTTGATGCCACAAGCGTAGTTGCCATGGCCATCGAAAGAGTTACCATTGATACCGCGGAAGTCACGAACACGAGGTAGTGCAACGCTGAAGAAGCGATCCACAAACTCGTACATGCGCTCGCCACGAAGAGTTAGTTTAACACCAACTGGGCTACCTGCACGTAGTTTGAAGTTTGCAACGCTTTTTTTAGCGCGGCATACAACTGGTTTTTGGCCTGCGATTTGGCCTAGGTCATTCATAACTGCATCGATAATTTTTTCGTTATCTTTTGCGTCGCCACAAGCAACGTTGATAACTACTTTATCAAGTTTTGGGATTTGCATTACGCTCTTGTAACCGAACTTTTCGTTCATAGCAGGAGCAATTTCAGCAACATAACGTTCTTTTAAACGAGCCATTGTGTATTAACTCCTCTCTTATAGTTCGGCACTGCATTTTCTGCAGATGCGAATGTTTTTGTTTTCTTTACGCAAGTGACCAACGCGTGTAGCCTTATTGCATTTAGGGCAAACTGGCATAACTTTAGATGCATATATAGCACCCTCAGCTTTAACGCGGCCACCTTGTTCGCCTTGACGGCGAGGCTTAACGTGTTTTGTAACCATGTTGTAGCCTTCAACAATGACTTTTTTCTCAGCAGGGCTTACTTGAAGCACTTTGCCGGTTTTGCCTTTGTCTTTGCCACTGATAATCATTACGTTATCGCCGGTTTTAACATGAAGTGTATTCATTCCTAAAACCTCCTTACAGTGATTCCGGAGCAAGGCTCAGGATTTTTGTATAGCCATCTTCACGAAGCTCACGGGCAACTGGTCCGAAAATACGGGTTCCCTTAGGGCTTTTATCTGGCATTACGATTACGGCTGCATTTTCGTCAAAACGAATGTATGAACCGTCGTCGCGACGTAAACCGTGTTTGCTGCGAACAATAACAGCTTTAACTACGTCGCCTTTTTTTACTGTGCCGTTAGGTGCTGCTTTTTTAACAGAACACACTACTACGTCACCTATGTTAGCGTATCTCTTACGAGTACCGCCCAGCACACGGAAGCACATTAACTCTTTAGCACCGGTGTTGTCGGCAACTTTGAGATAAGTTTGCATCTGAATCATAGTCAGATCTCCTTTCAAAGTACCAGGCTGAAATTACTTAGCCTTCTCTACGATTTTGACCATTCTCCAGCGCACGTCTTTGGAAAGAGGGCGTGTTTCCATGATCTCTACACGGTCACCTATACCAGCTTCGTTCTTCTCATCACGAGCTTTGAACTTAACGGTACGTTTTAGGATTTTTTTGTACAAAGGATGTTGTACGCTATCCTTAACAGTGACTACTATTGTTTTATCCATTTTGTCCGACGTAACAACGCCGATACGGGTTTTTCTTAGATTGCGATCTTCCATTGTTAAACCTCCATTACTGCTTGTCAGCAAGAACAGTCATTACACGAGCAATGTCTTTCTTTACTGCGTCGATGCGGCCTGGGTTTTCCAACTGGTTGATAGCATGCTGGAAGCGGAGATTAAAAAGTTCAGTCTTTAGGTCCCTCAATTTAGTGGTGAGCTCTGCAGGCTGCAATTCACGAAGTTCCTTAGCTTTCATCGTTGCCATCCTCCTTTACGGAGTCCTCACGGACCACAAATTTGCATTTAACTGGTAGCTTGTGCATTGCAAGACGCATAGCTTCACGAGCGATTTCAACATCGACATCTGCTAGCTCAAACATAACACGGCCTGGTTTTACAACCGCTACCCAGTATTCGGGAGAACCTTTACCGGAACCCATGCGAGTTTCAGCTGGTTTCTCTGTAACAGGTTTATCAGGGAATATTTTAATCCAAACTTTACCACCACGTTTGATGTAACGTGTCATGGCAATACGGGCTGCTTCGATTTGTCTTGAAGTGATCCAAGCTGGCTCGGTAGCAACAAGACCATATTGACCTTGGCAAACTTTGTTACCACGCATGGCTTTACCTGTCATACGACCACGGTGCACACGGCGGTATTTAACGCGTTTAGGCAGTAACATTCTTGTTGCCTCCTTCCTTTTTAGGAGCTGCGCTCTTTAGAACCTCACCTTTGTACAACCAAACTTTAACGCAGATTTTACCGTAGGTAGTATCAGCTTCTGCAAAACCGTAATCGATGTCTGCACGTAAAGTTTGTAGTGGGATTGTGCCTTCATGGTAGCTTTCAGAACGAGCGATATCAGCGCCGCCTAAACGACCAGAGCACATTGCTTTGATACCTTTAGCAGGTGTTGCACTACGGTCACGAGGGCTCATTGCGTTACGCATGCTTTGTTTCATCGCACGACGGAATGTCACACGATTTTCAAGCTGACGTGCGATATCTTCTGCAACAAGTTGAGCATTTGTTGAAGCATTTTTAACTTCGATGATGTTAACAATGAAGTTTTTGCCGTATTTTTTGCTCAATTCGCCTTGAAGTTTAACGCGATCCTCGCCACCTTTGCCAATAACCATACCAGGTTTTGCACAATAGATGTTTACGATAACTTTTGGAGCTGCTGTGGATGGATCCACTGTACGCTCAATTTCAATTTTTGGAACACCAGCTTCTTTAAGCTGTGCTTTTAGCTCTGTGCGGATTTTGTAATCCTCAACAAGCGTATCGCTGAATTCCTTTTTGGAAGTAAACCAGCGGCTGTTCCAGTCTTTTATAATGCCCACACGTAGACCATGTGGATTAACTTTCTGACCCATTTGCTTACCTCCTTACTCTTTATCTTTAAGAACAATTGTCATATGGCTTGTGCGTTTTAAGATGCGGTAGCCACGACCCTGCGCACGAGGCATCATGCGTTTTAGGGTTGGGCCTGGGCACACAAAGCACTCTGCCACATAAAGATCGTTCTTGTCCATGTTGTGGTTGTTTTCCGCATTTGCGGCTGCAGATTTCACCAATTTCAAAAGTGGCTCACAAGCTGCCTTTTGGGTGTACTGCAAAATTGCCAACGCTTCGTCCAAAGGTTTGTTACGGATTAAATCCATTACTAAGCCAACCTTACGAGGACTAATGCGGGCATAACGTAGAATTGCCCGAGCTTCCATTTGAGTTCCTCCTTATCTCGATGTTGAACCACCAGCGTGGCCTTTAAATGTTCGAGTTGGCACAAACTCACCGAGTTTGTGTCCTACCATATCTTCTGTTACGTATACTGGCATGTGTTTGCGGCCATCGTGGACAGCAAATGTATGACCAACGAAATCAGGGAATATAGTAGAGGAACGGCTCCATGTTTTGATAACTGCTTTTTTGCCTGATGCATTCATAGCTTCAACATGCTTCATAAGAGCAGCTTGGACGAAAGGTCCTTTTTTAATACTTCTACCCATTGTCTAAAACTCCTCTCTTACTTTCTTACAGCACGTTTTACAATGAATTTATCGGAGCGATTGTTCTTTTTACGAGTCTTTAGACCAAGAGCAGGTTTGCCCCATGGTGTCATTGGACCGTTATGACCAATCGGTGCACGACCTTCACCACCACCGTGAGGGTGATCGCAAGGGTTCATGACGCTACCGCGAACAGTTGGACGCCAGCCCATGTGACGTTTACGACCAGCTTTACCGTAGTTAACGTTTTCGTGGTCTGTGTTGCTAACTTGGCCTATAACAGCTGTGCATTTTAGTGGGATGTTACGCATTTCGCCAGATGGCAAACGAACAAGTGCATAGCCGTTTTCTTTAGCCATAAGTTGAGCTTGGTTACCAGCAGAGCGAACTAATTGTGCGCCACGGCCTGGGTAAAGTTCAACGTTGTGGATAATAGTACCAACAGGGATGTTAGCGAAAGGTAGGCAGTTACCTGGTTTGATATCAGCAGTTGTGCTGCTGATAACTTGCATGCCAACTTTCAATCCGTCTGGGCAGATGATGTAGCTCTTAGTGCCATCTTCGTATTTGATTAGGCTGATAAAAGCGCTACGGTTTGGATCGTACTCGATTGTCATAACTTCAGCAGGCATATCTATTTTGCTGTTACGTTTGAAATCGACAACACGATATTTTACACGGTTGCCGCCGCCACGGTGGCGAACTGTGATGTGGCCTGTGTTATTACGGCCAGCGTGTTTCTTTTTAGGCTCAAGTAGGCTACGTTCAGGAGCTACTTTGGAAAGACCACTGTAATCAGTAACTGTCATTCCGCGGCGACCTGGAGTAGTTGGGCCATATTTTTTAATAGCCATTTTGCTAGTTCTCCTTTTAATTATCTTATGATCTTATCGGGGTCATATCCCCATAAGTGAACCCTCGGTGGGTTCTTAGACCATGCTGTTGAAGAATTCGATTTCTTTTGAATCCTTTTTCAAAGTTACGATAGCTTTTTTAGTAGCAGCTGTGTAACCAGCATGTGCGCCTTGACGGCGGTAACGGCCACGAACGGAAATTGTGTTAACTTTTTCCACTTTTGTGCCTGGGAACATGATTTCAACTGCTTGAGCAATATCAATCTTTGTTGCGGAAGTAGCCACTTTGAAAGTGTATTTTTTATCCGCAATACCAGCCATTGAACGTTCAGTGATGACCGGTTTAATAATAATGTCTTGTACTGCTTTCATTAGCCGAGCACCTCCTCTAGTTTTTTAGCTGCGCCAACACTGATAACAAGTTTGCCAGCGTTGATAACATCATAAGTGTTTACTGAACCAGCGAAGGTTGTTTTAACACCAGGGATGTTTGCTGCGCTTTTTACGAACATGCTTTCAACGTTTTCGTTAACAAGCAAGTTTTTCTTTGCGCCACCTACTGCTGCAAGCATTGCAACAATAGCTTTTGTTTTGTATTCTGTAACTGCAAAGTTATCAACAAGTATCATGTCGCCGCTTTGTGCTTTATCAGATAAAACACTTAGTAAAGCAAGACGTTTTACTTTATCGTTGATGTGGTAACGGTAATCGCGAGGTTTTGGACCGTGTGAAACACCGCCGCCAACCCATTGTGGTGCACGTATAGAACCTTGGCGAGCATGGCCTGTGCCTTTTTGGCGCCATGGTTTACGGCCACCGCCGCGAACCTCTTTGCGGATTTTTGTGCTTTGTGTGCCTTGGCGTTGGTTAGCCAAGAAGTTTACGACTGCGATGTGCACAGCCTTTTCGTTTGGTGTAATACCAAACACGGCGTCAGAAAGTTCTACTTCGCTGACTTTTTTGCCGTTCATATCTACTACGTCAAATTTAGCCATTGTTTACTTTCCTCCTTACGCCTTAATGCTATCTTGGATAGTAATGATGGTACCTTTAGTACCAGGCACTGCACCTTTGATAGCTATTAGATTGTTTTCAGCGTCAATTTTTGCAACTGTTAGGTTCTGGATAGTTACTCTTGCAAAACCCATGTGACCAGGCAATTTTTTACCAGGGAACACGCGTGATGGTGAAGATGTAGAACCGTTAGAACCAGCGTGACGAGCAACAGGGCCTGTACCGTGAGATTCACGTAGACGGTGTTGTTTGTAACGTTTGATAACGCCTTGGTAACCTTTACCTTTTGAAACGCCGATAACGTCAACTTTTTCGCCAGCTGCAAATATATCAGCTTTTAAGATTTGACCAACTTCAACTGAGTTGATGTCATCTAGGCGGAATTCACGCAATGTGCGTTTTGGAGCAACGTCTGCTTTTGCGAAGTGGCCAGCTGCAGGTTTGTTTACGTGTTTTTGAGAAATCTCACCGTAACCAACTTGAACTGCTTCATAGCCATCAGATTCGAGGGTCTTTTTTTGCACAACTGTGCAAGGGCCTGCCTCGATAACAGTAACTGGGATAACTTTACCGTTTTCATCAAACAATTGAGTCATACCAATTTTTTTGCCAATGATACCATTGATCATTATTGTAATCCTCCAGTAAGGTTATTGGTTGGAGGCGTTTGCCGTCAACATG
>CAYJJL010000023.1:0-5016 GCA_964370455.1 uncultured Faecalibacterium sp. | reverse complement strand
TTACTGTGCTATCGGTAATGAGAAACTCAAGGTTTATTACGCCGATATATATAATGTATAAAAATTACAATTTGATTTCGATGTCCACACCAGCTGGCAATTGAAGACCCATTAGAGCTTCAACTGTTTTGTTGGATGGTTTTAGAATGTCGATTAAACGCTTGTGAGTACGGCTTTCGAATTCTTCACGGCTATCTTTGTACTTGTGAACAGCACGTAAGATAGTAACAACTTCTTTGTCGGTAGGTAGTGGAATTGGACCTGATACACGTGCACCAGTACGTTTTGCTGTTTCCACGATTTTCGCTGCCGCGCCATCGATGAGCTGTGAATCATAGCTCTTTAAACGAATTCTGATTTTTTCCTTGACTGCCATTGCTTTCGCCTCCAATAAAAATATGAATTTTGCCTTAGGCGAGCCGATTGATTACTACACTGCGCCGGGTGTTTCAAGTCTTTTGCATGATAAAAGCCGGTGAACCGCACTTTTGCAGTTCTCCCGGAATCACCCATTAACAAATTAACTTGAACATTGGTACATCTCAAAATAGCGAGTAACTACTCTTTCAAAAAGTACGTATTCCTTTGCTGTCAGTAATTCTTTTGCCCGGTTCTAAGATCGGACATACTCCACGGAAAAACCCACTACACTATCGTACAAATGGCAACCTCCCGCTTCAACGCATACCTGGCCTGCAGAACTTGTATTCACACAAGCCTTTTGCAGCCGAAGTATATTATAGCATATCTAGCCGTGTGTTTCAAGTGTTTTTTAAAAATTTTTTCAACTTTTTTTAATTTTTTTTCATATCATCAAAAATTTATGCATTTAACACTATTATAATAAGAAACAACATATTATCGCTTAGCATTTTTACTTGTTTTTTGTTTATATAATACAAAAACAGCTTTCATCAAGGCAAAAAGCTGTTTTTGTAAATATAAATATTTATTTAAAACTGTAAAATATCTTATTTTATTAAATCTATTTTTTCCAAAGTTACTTTATAATCAGTTTTCAAAGTGTTTTCTGTTTTGCCGTTACCCTTATAATAGTTTGATGTCATGGCAAAGCGTCCTTCATTAATAAATATTTCTATTATGCTTTCATCAACTATTATATCAAGGTTTAAAGCTATGTACGAATCTAATTTAATTTTGCGCACATTGTGAACATTTTTTTCTTTAGGGTGTCTATCAAGTTTAAACAAGCTTTGGCTACGATCTATTATCAACTGGTTGGCAATTCTATCATAACTTATTTTAAAGCTACCAGCCGAGGTTTTTAATAATTCAACCTCAAAACTACTCCCCTCTGAAATATCAGCGTTAATTTTAAGCCTAAAACTATTAACATCACCTTTGGTGATATCTTTATATGATTTACCATGATATTTTTCCAATGATTTTACAGGCCGTTGATACAGCTTTTTATTTTCAAGTGTTATAACACGTGGTATACTCATTGCTCCAGCCCAGCCGCGGTTTAATTGGTCTGTTACAAAATTTCGCTCCCACATTTGCGCCCATGCTATCATTATTCTATCGCCATTTTTATCCTCTAACGATTGCGGTGCATAAAAATCAAAACCAGTGTCAATTTCGTCATAATAATCTGCTGTAAATTTGCCCGTGGTAAAATCCATATCACCTACAAAATAAATTGCAGAGGAAACATTTGTGTATTTATCGCCTTGTGCTGGCATATCAATCGGTGAAGTGAGTATAATGTATTTGTCACCAAGCTTAAAAATATCTGGACACTCAAAAACTATACCCATCAAACCGTTTTCACAAGCTCTATAAGTTTCGCCTACGTACTCCCAACTTAATAAATCCTTAGATTTATATAATAGCATAGTTCCAATTTTTTTCTCTGCTACCATAGCACCCATAAGCGCATAATAATCTTCGCCTATTTTAAAAAGTTTAGGGTCGCGAAAATCTGTTGTTTTAACAAAACTTGGCAAATCCTTGCCATCTATAACTGGGTTTTGTGCTATTTTTTCATATGTAGTGCCATCACCAATTGCAATGCACTGTGTTTGTGTTAAAGGTTCGCCTATTTTACCACTGCACCCAGTATACATTATTATATGCTTGCCGTTTTCCTCAATTGCTGTACCTGAAAAACAGCCAAGCTCATTTTCGTACTCTTGTGTAGGACTTAGCACTATTGGTTTATGCTCCCATTTTATTAAATCATCACTTACAGCATGCGCCCAGTGCATAGGCCCCCATTTTGAATCATGTGGGTTATGCTGTGCAAACAGATGATATTTATCACCATAAATTGAAAAACCATTTGGGTCGTTTATCCAACCTTTTTCGCTAGTATAGTGATATTTAGGCCTATACAATTCATTCGTTTTCATAAAAATTACCCACTTTGCTTTTTAAATTATTTTACTATCTCTAAAGAGAATTGTCCAACGTTTTCTAAAATTATATCAGCCTTTGGTAGGTTTTCCTTTGTGCCTATACCAACACATAGCATGTTTGCATTTTTAGCTGCCTCAACGCCTGCATATGCATCCTCAAAAACAATGCTGTTTTCTGGTGAAATATTTAAAGTTTGCGCCGCAAGCACAAAAACTTCTGGGTCTGGTTTTGCTTTGCTTACTTTGTTGCCATCTATAACAGCATCAAAAAGCTCTACTATACCTGTGCGCTCTAAAATCACCATTGCATTTTTGCTTGCTGAACCAAGTGCAATTTTTACGCCATTTTCTTTTAACATAATAAGTGTAGCTTTAACACCTGGCAAAAGCTCGCTATCATCAATTTGATTAATAAACTCTAAATAATCATCGTTTTTCTTGTTAGCTACGCGTATGCGCTCCTCTTGTGGCATATCCTCGCAATTACCTAGTTTGCACATTATATCCATGCAAGCCATTCGGCTAACACCTTTAAAATCTTCGTTTTGTTCTTCGGTAAAATCAAAACCCATTTCTTTGCCAAGTTTTTTCCATGCTAAATAATGATATTTTGCAGTATCAACCAAAACACCATCTAAATCAAAAATTGCAAGTTCTAGTTTATTCATAAGCCACCTCTATATTATTATTGAAAGCAATTTCAGTTGCTTTACCTTTAATAAAAATTGTTACGTTTTTATCGCCATTATTTTCAATTTTAATTTTATTTTTGCTTATATTTGCAAGCAATTTTTGCCCCATGTAATAAAAATTAAATTTAACATCATTAATTTCTTTTGGTAAACGTGGGCTAACATGTAGCTCGCTACCTATCATACGCACGCCTGCAAAACCATAAACTATGCATTGCCACACACCACCATATGAAGCTGAGTGTATACCTGCATCGCTTGAGTTCATGCTTTGTGTTAAATCTATCAAGCATGCTTTTTTGAAAAGCTCATAACTATAATTTGTATCACCAATATCATTTGCTAAAATCGAATAAGTTGAAAAACTTAAAGAAGAATCATGCAAACAGAAAGGCTCATAATAATCAAAGTTTGCCTTTTTGATTTCATTATTCCATTTTTCACCAAACAGTAGGAATAAAACCATAATATCAGCTTGTTTTGAAACTTTAAACTCACTAACTTGCTCTAGGTTATATTCCTCTAATATTAGGCCAACTTTATCAGCATTTTTATAACGTGTTAAATCAATTTCTTTTAAGTTATTAAAAGTTGTATCTTGTGCTATGATTAAATCTTTATCAGGTTTTGGGATATAAACTTTGTTTACCCTTGTTTTAATATCTTCTATTTCGTTTGCTATGCCTGTTTTTTCGCATAATTTTGCAAACAAAGCACTATCATTTTGTTTTAACTCTTCAAAAATTTCCACTGCATATTCCATGTTCCATTTTGCAAGGTAATTTGTATATGCGTTATCGTTTACATATTCTGAATATTCATCTGGGCCAATTACACCATTGATATGTAACATATCATCAGCATCACTTGTTTCAAGGCGAGAATTCCAAAAAATTGCTGTTTCCATTAATATTTCATAGCCGTAGTTTTTCATAAACTCTACATCGCCTGTAAATTTAAAATAACTATAAATACCAAACGCAACGTCGCCTGTAATGTGTATTTCCCATTTGCCTGTTTTTACAATTTCACGCTCGCCTGTAAATGGATCCATGTTGTTATAAATAGGTGTAACTTCGCCATCATCTGGGTTTGCACCCTCCCATGGGAACATCGCACCTTTAAAACCACTTTCAAGCGCCTTTTTCTTTGCGCCTTTTAGACCTTTATAGCGGTATGTCATAAGGCTTTTTGCAACATTTGGGTTTTGTAAAATATATCGTGGTAAAATGAAAACTTCTGTATCCCAAAAAGTATGCCCTTTGTAACCTTCGCCAGATAACCCCTTTGCTCCTATGTTCATTCTATCATCGTGTGCTGGTGTCATAACATTTAAATGATACATTACATAATTTACCGCTAGTTGGTCAAAGGCATTTTGAGAATTAACTTCTATGTAATCACTGTTCCAAAGTTTTTGTGCAAGTGCTGTTTTGCTATCCTCAAAAAGTTTGTCATAACCAATTTCAGCGTAATCTACCAATAGCTTGTATGAGTTTTCTACATCTGAAACTTTTACACTTTCGTTATCAACGCTTGTGTAGTATGAGGCATATTTTTCAAAAATTACCTCTGTGTTTTTCTTTGTGTTAAAAGTATAAATTTGCGTAACTTTGCGTCTTTCCATAACTGGTTTTGGCAAAGTTAAATCTTCTGTACCATTGTTAAAAGCGCGGTGGCAAACATTTATGTAAAAATCGTATTCGCTTTGAGTCGTTTTTAAATTAGTGTATATGTATCTTTTTTCAAAAAACCTACCAGAGACATAGTGAAAGTGCGACTCACCAGAATTTGAACATCTTGAATTTATGCCAGAATTAATTTTAATTTCGCAATCTTTTAAAAGTGGTTTTATAACTGTACGGCTTGCAAGTAAGTGCAAATTATCACTAGAAACAAACCTTGTCATGCTAAATGCAAGCTCATTATCATTTGTTTTGTAT